>NZ_CP053442.1 GCF_000769405.2 Rhizobium brockwellii | reverse complement strand
TGTGCCTTGGACCATTCTGTCGATAAAATCACCAAAACCGGCGAAATGTCGTCATTATCTCCGATTCTCTGAGTCTGACAAGGAGAATAGCGTTAACAGGAGGTCAACGCACCGCAGAATCGCAGGTCATCGCGATTCTCTCTTAAAAGGAAGGTCGCGATTTGCTTATTCACAGGTCATGTTGACTGCCGTCAAAATGGAGAATTTTCACAACAAACGCAATGGCTTAAAAGTTTAGTCTCTCGAGGTCTCTCTTCGTTGCGCTCAAATTCGTATCACGACACGGATCACAGAGAGAACGCCAGCAGCCCGCCCGATCGCCTGGCGTTAGGTCAGAGACGCTGACGAATTTGGAGGGCATTGCAAACCTTCTCACAAGCAAAGGAACTCTTGTTCAGTCCGAAACGCGAGATCGGAGGCGAGGCCCTTTAGCGCGTTCGCGCCTTGGCCGACGAGACGCTTGTGCGTTGCGACGTCCGAGACGTGTCGAGCGCAATCACCTTGGAAGGCCGTCTTCGTCGTAGAGGTCGTCATGGACGGGGGTCGTTCCGGCCGGCACCATGCACCGGCCTTCGGCGGCGAGGTCCCAGATCAAAGATCAAGCGTACGCTCGACGAGATTGTTAACCGGCATACTGGTGCGCCGGGCGACCGAATACGCCAGTTCCTTGAGAGCCAATCAAAAGCGGCTTCTTATCGTTTTATCGTTGCCCTTTTTTCATAAGAACGCCGGTATCCGAACCGAACATTAGGTAGAGCGGAAGAATGCTCGCTCCGAGCGCAGAACCCCTGGCGGGGAACAGTTTTCGTGAATTGGTCGAGGCGATCCGCCTGCGCGGTCAATATTTGCCGATCCTCGTCGGTCCGCATCCGGAGAATGATGGCAGTTGACGCGAAACGGTTTTTGACGATAGGGCGAATGACGGATGGTCGGTCGGTAAGGTGGAAGAACTGCGGAGCATGGATTTGAAACGGGCGGTGGATTTTTTCCTGGCTTTGATTGCGGCGGCGATCCTGCTCGTTCCAATCCTTGTCGTCGCTCTTTGTGTGCGCCTGACCTCGCCGGGACCGATCCTCTATTGGTCAAAACGTGTCGGCCGTTTCAATCAGATCTTCCTGATGCCGAAATTTCGCAGCATGCGCGTCGACACACCGACGGTTGCCACGCATCTGCTCGAAAATCCGGATCGGTTTCTGACACCCATCGGCTCGTTTCTGCGCAAATCCAGCCTCGACGAACTGCCGCAGCTCTGGTGCATTCTCGAGGGGAAGATGAGTTTCGTCGGCCCGCGGCCGGCACTCTACAATCAATATGACCTGATAGAGTTGCGCACCGCCCATGGTGTCGACAAGCTCCTGCCTGGATTGACCGGATGGGCCCAGATCAATGGCCGGGACGAATTGCCGATTCCGGAGAAGGTAAAATTCGATGTCGAATATCTCGAACGTCGCTCGTTCGGCTTCGACATAAGCATCCTTTTTATGACCGCCGAGAAGGTCATCCGCCGTAAGGGCATACGGCATTAAGTTACCTACTTCTGATAGATAAGTCGGTGCGGAAGACCTTGATTTCCGATTATTTCAGTTGCGCTCGTTGCAGAAAGCGACAAGAAGGTGGTTGTCCATTGATCTGCGAGACGCTGGTAAGCAATGCTTGAAAATACGCCCACTGAGACGCCGCGCTCGGGATGGTTCTTGATGCCGCTGCAAGCGCTCGTCGCCCCTCTGCTGGCAATGCCGCGTGTTGCCAAACGCGCTCTGGCTTTGCTGGTGGATTCCAGCTTTTGCGTTCTGACGATCTGGCTGGCCTATTGCTTCCGTTTGAACGAATGGACGGTGCTCACTGGTGTCCAGTGGTTGCCGGTCGTCGTTTCACTGTGCATGGCCCTTCCCATCTTCATCGTCATGGGCATGTACCGGGCGATCTTCCGTTATGCCAATATGGCTGCTTTCATTACTGTTCTGAAGGCCATTGCGATCTACGGCTTCGCCTTCATGACGATATTTACTGCCCTCAGCGTCCCCGGTGTTCCCAGAACCGTCGGTATCCTCCAGCCCTTCCTGCTGTTGATTGCGATCGGGCTGTCGAGGTTGAGTATCCGCTACTGGCTCGGGGACGCCTACCAGCGCATCCTTCACAAGAATATGCTCGCCAAGGTGCTGATCTATGGGGCAGGGACGGCCGGGCGGCAGCTGGCCGGTGCCTTGATAAACAGTGCCGAACTCAATGTCGTCGGCTATCTGGATGATGATCCGCGTCTCAAGGGCGGCGTCATGGGTGGTTTGCCGATCTACGACCCCTCGGATCTTCCGGTGCTTGCAGAATCTCTCGGCGTGCACAACGTGCTTCTTGCTCTTCCCTCCGCATCGCGGCAGCGTCGTAATGAAATCCTGGAGCACATCCGTAAAGCCAGGGTCAATGTTCGCACGCTGCCGGATCTCACGGCCCTGGCTCAGGGACGCATTGCCGTCTCCGACATCAGAGAGCTGGAGATCGAAGATCTGCTGGGGAGGGAAGCGGTCGCGCCACGGCAGGAGTTGCTCGACAAGGCGATGCGCAACAAGGTGGTTATGGTCACGGGTGCTGGTGGCTCGATCGGCGGCGAGTTATGCCGCCAGATTCTGCGCAACGAGCCTTCGAGCCTGATCCTCATCGATCAGAACGAGTTTGCGCTTTATAATATTCATGCCGAATTGCAGAAGCTGGCCGAACTGTACAAACACGAAAATACGCAGATCGTCCCGATTCTCTGTTCTGTCCGCGATCAGGATCGCATGGAACATGTCATGCAGAGCTGGCGACCTCAGACGCTCTATCATGCGGCCGCTTACAAGCATGTTCCCCTTGTCGAACATAATGCCGTGGAAGGCATCAAGAACAATGTGATGGGTACGCTGGTCGCGGCACGCGCGGCGAATAAATGCGGCGTCTCGAATTTCGTGCTGATCAGTACAGACAAGGCCGTGCGTCCGACAAATGTGATGGGCGCCAGCAAGAGGTTGGCAGAGATGGTTCTGCAGGCGCTCGCAGCAGAATCGGCGACTGACAGAATGCGAACGAATTTTTGCATGGTCCGTTTCGGAAACGTCCTCGGCTCCTCCGGATCCGTCGTGCCGCTTTTCAGGCAGCAGATCAAGGAAGGCGGCCCTGTTACGCTGACACATCCTGACATAACCCGCTATTTCATGACCATTTCGGAAGCCTCGCAGCTCGTCATACAGGCCGGCGCGATGGCCGACGGCGGCGACGTTTTCTTGCTCGACATGGGGGAACCCGTTCGCATCGCCGATCTCGCCCGCAAGATGGTTGAGCTTTCCGGGCTGGCTGTCCGTGATGAGAACAATCCCGAAGGCGATATCGAGCTGTCCGTTACCGGTCTTCGGCCCGGCGAGAAGCTCTACGAAGAACTTTTGATCGGCGACAACCCAGAAACAACCGAACATCCTCGCATTATGAAGGCGCGCGAGGATTTCCTCTTCTGGTCGGAGCTTTCGAAAAAGCTCAGCTCGCTCAATGCGGTATTGGATCGGAACGATATGGTCGCGGCACGTGCGATGTTGGCCGAACTCGTCTCCGGCTATTCCTCAACAGGTGAGGTCTCGGATCTGGCTTTCAGCGGCGCCGAGCCAATACGGCTGCCTCAGCCAATTCAAAGCACGTTGTTGAGTCTGCAGGCTCAAGGGGTGCCAGACGTCAGCTCCGGACGACCGGCGCAAAGCGCGTGCTGCCGCGATCCGCACAAATAAGGGCGACGAGGTAAGCGAAGATCGGATCCAAAGCTTTCTGATTGAACATGATGCCAAAGCTGCCCGTAATGACGTAGCTGCTGACGAGCAGAAGAGCGAGCGCAATCGCCAAATCCCGGCCCGGTCCCGCTTCTTTTCTCAATGCGCCTATCACCGGTGTCAGCAACATCAGCGAAAGTGCCGCAATACCGAAAACGCCGGCGTCGATTCCTGCGGTCAGAAAGCCGTTGTGGACATGCGAGTAAGGCAGCTGCGGCCTTATGTTGTCGGGCAGTTCTGCCAAAACCGAACTCATCCGGTTCTGCGGGCCATAACCCGTCAACGGGTCCTTACTAATTGCCGATAGTGCGCCTTTGTACAGAGCGAACCGGGCACTGAGCGACGTGATCTCGCCGTCGGTGCGTTCGAGCGACGTCAGATTTTCCTGAAGCGCCTGGATGCGATGGAGGATCTGGCCGCTGCCCAGGGTGATAAGTCCCGCCAACAGCAGGGAGCTGGTAATAGCCAGGCTGCGCAAACTCAGATGGAAGCTGTGTTTGCGAAAATACCAGAGGAAGATGACGATATGGATGGGAATGACCAGCCAGGCCGAGCGCGTTCCCGAAAGCAGAACGCAGCCTAGACCGGCGGCATATCCCAATATCGCTACTCTTTGCTCCACGCTTCTGGGAGATTGAACGTTGAGAAGCGCAATGCCGCCAAACAGGATCCCTATCACGCCCAGGAGCGCAGCATTCGAAGTTCCGGCCTCTGCTCTCTCCATCAGAAACATGATCTGCAGGAGACTGAAAAGAAAGGTGACGATCATGCCGATGCCTGCGCCGAGGATAAAGAGCGGCACAAGACGGCCATCGGGAGATTGGCGCATCCGCGGCAATATCAGCCAGATCGAAAAGAAGGGCAGGAGCCGGAATATCCAGTCCGCTACTTCGGAGTAAGGCGGATTGATGAAGATGCTGGCGATCATCACCAGCGGGTAGATCGACATGAAAATGGCAACCAGCCGGTCGGATCTCGACAGGTTCAAGGTGAGGCGGCCCGTCGCCAGACAGTAGATGCCCCACACCATCGACGCGAGGAGGATGAAGGAGTTAAAGTTCGGCGAAAGCCCTGGAAGGATTGCAAAGAGAAAGACGGCAATGCGGTTATTTCGGTCGAGTGCGCTTCCGGCCTCATCCCCCTGACAAAGCACTGCCATCTTGAGTTGTCTAAAATAATTCACTTTGCCGGTCCTGACCGTGTCGATGCTGCCTCGCTAAGGATCGCGATCACAGCTGTCAAGCTGTGATGAGGGTGCAATCTATGGCTTTATTCGACGTGGTATTCTGGCAACAGGCGCCTGGACAGACCTGGTTCTGTTCGATGATGGGTGGCAAATGGGTGCGACCGTAAGGCCGGCTTCAAAGGAAAACACGTTTGAGGTGCGAGCTTGATTTGAAGGTTTTCTCGTCCAGCGGCCGAGGAGCGTACCGCCGGGAGAGAAGGCGGCAACGTCGGGATCGGCACGGCTAGTCGAAGAACGATGCATGCGCCCCGTTGAATGGCTGCCGCTATCGCCAATATGGGCGTGTCGAACCTTCAGCCGATGATCGACCAAGGAGATAGCCCAGCCCGAATGCGACGATGCCGGTGGTAAGCAGCAATGCGCTTGCGGTGTGTGGGTGCTCTCTAACGCCGGAAGCGACCGCATAAGCCTCACGCTTCATCTCATTGGCTGCCGACTTCGCGACCTTGGTCAATCCCTCCGGCTGCTCAGTGGGCGTTCCTGTGAATCCGGCGTTCAAGTTCTGTTTGTCGGTCATGTCGGGTACCTTTCTGAAATTGGCAAGAGGTCTGAGATTGGCGCGAGCCGGAAAGTTCAATCCTGCTCGCGTGTGCCGGGGGAGGCTTCGCGTTGGTCGGCGTCCTCGAGATCGGTCTTGACGAGAAATGTATCCGTATGCTGCCGCGAGGCCTCTCGCAGTGCTGCCAGGTTTGGAGGGTTGTCGGCTTCGCCCTGCTGCGCATCGAGTTCATGTTCGGCCAGGGTCCAGTGATGCCCGTGCTTGCCTTCCGGCTTCCCTTCCTTCTCCCACAGGGAATATGCCCTTCTTCGGATCTCTTCCTCGCGGCTTGCTGCCGGCGATCCGCCGCTCTGGCTGCCGACTTCTTTTGAGGCTCGCGGAGCCGCTTTCCGTCTGCCTGCGTCCGCGGCGGGTCGAACTCCCGGTCGGCTGCCATCGGTCGTATTTTCGCTCGTTTTGGGTTGTGCTGGTTTTTTCATGAGGGTCTCCTTGCGGATCTCAACCAACTTGGCCGATCTAAGTTCCAAATAAAGAGCGCCTCGGTGCAGAGATCGGGTTTACATTTCTGCGAGGTCTGTCATTCACCCGGGCTTCGCACCGTAATTGCCGTTCCATGTTTTTGCCTCGAGCCTACGGCGCGCGGGTCGACTTGCTCAATTCGCGAAGCGCGGAACCTTGAGCGGCATATCTTGGCACGGCGATAAAACTGATATACTAGTATGCCACGGAATTTCAGCGTCCCGGTATATCCATGCGGCAAGCATCAGAAACCGAAGTTTTGGTCGCCCCGGCATCGCGGGAGGTCGGGGCCAGGCTGCGCCGGATCACAACGGCCGGCGCCATCTATGAGCGCCTCTATGCCGACATCGTCTCGCTGCGGATGCCGCCGGGAATGTCCTTGCAGGAAAAGCGGATCGCCGACGATTTCGGCGTCAGCCGCACGCCGGTGCGCGAAGCGCTGCTCCGGCTTTCCGAAGGCGGACTGGTCGACATCTATCCGCAGTCGGGCACCGTCGTATCGCGCGTGCCGGTTTCGGCGATTCCCGAAGCGGTCGTCGTGCGTAAGGCGCTCGAAGGCGCGACCGTCGAGGCTGCGGCTTTGACCGCCACCGCTGCCGACATCGCCCATCTCGACGCCATCATTGCCCGCCAGCAGGCACATGCCGCGACCGGCAATGCCTCGGGCTTCCATGAGGAGGACGAGGCCTTCCATGAGGCGATCACGCAGATATCGGGTTATCCCGGCATCTGGGCAACCCTGAAAACGGTCAAGGTGCAGATCGACCGGGCACGGCGGCTGACGTTGCCGGTGCTCGGGCGCATGGATACTGTCGTGCAGGAACACACGATCATTCGCGATGCACTCGCCGCCCATGATGCAGCGGTTGCACGCAGCGCGATGACCCATCATCTGAGTGCCGTCATTCCCGATGTCGATGAGTTGCGCGCGCGTTATCCCGATTATTTCTGCTGACGGCAGTGCTTGAACGAGAAACGAAAAGGCGAGGAAAGAAGATGCGGCAGGGTTGGAGATGGTTCGGACCGCAAGCGCCGGTGACGTTGGATGAGGTCCGCCAGACGGGCGCGACCAATATCGTCTCTTCGCTACATCAGGTGCCGATCGGCAGGGCCTGGACGGAGAAGGAAGTGCGCGAACGCCAGTCTCTGATCGAGGCGACGCCCGGCGACCGCTCGCCGCTCGTCTGGTCGGTTGTCGAGAGCATCCCGATCCCCGATGCCGTCAAGCGCAAGGGCGGGGAGGCGAAGGCCGAAATAGAGGCGTGGATCGCCAGCCTCGAAGCGGTGGCTGCCTGCGGCATTCCGATCGTCTGCTATAATTTCATGCCTGTCGTCGACTGGACCCGCACCGACCTCGATTACGTGACGCCGACAGGCGCCACCGCCATGCGTTTCGATCACGAGCGTTTCGCAGCCTTCGATCTCTTCATCCTGGAGCGGCCGGATGCGGCCCAGCACTATTCCACCGAGGACCGCGAGAGGGCGCGCGTGGTCTTCGAGTCGATGACCGACGATGAGGTCGCCGACATCACCCGCATCATCACCTCCGCTCTGCCGGGGTCGACAACTGAGCCTCTGACCATTCCGGCCTTTCGGGATAAGCTGGTTGCCTATAGCGGTATTGATGCCGCAAGGCTGCGCCGGCACCTGGTCGAATTCCTCGAGGCCGTCACGCCCGCCGCCGAAGCGCGCGGCGTCAAGCTGACGCTGCATCCCGACGATCCGCCGCGTTCGCTATTCGGCTTGCCGCGCATCGCCTCGACGGCCGAGGACTATGCCGCTCTCTTCGATGCGGTGCCGTCGGCGGCGAACGGCATGTGTTACTGCACCGGCAGCCTCGGCGTACGCGCCGAGAACGACCTGCCTGCGATCGCCCGGCGCTTCGCCTCGCGCATCCACTTCGCCCATCTGCGCGCCACGACGCGCGAGGGCGACGGCCGGACATTCCATGAAAGCGCCCACCTCGAAGGTGATGTCGACATGGTCGCCGTTCTTCGCGAGCTGGTTGCCGAAGACAGCCGCCGCGCTCCCGAAGACACCATCGTCTTCCGCTCGGACCATGGCCACCGCATGCTCGACGATCTCGACAAGGTGGTCACACCGGGCTACCCGGCCATCGGCCGCATGCGCGGCCTCGCCGAACTCCGCGGCATCCTGCATGCGCTGGGCGCGCCGCCGAACTGAGGAGACCTTCGAGCGTCAGGGACAGTCAGGAAAACTGCTGGCGGAACCGGGCGGGCGTCAGCCCCTTGCCCGCCTTGAAGGCCTTGCCAAAGGCGGCCTCTGATTCATAGCCGACTTCGGCGGCGATATCCGCGACTGTGCGGCGTGTCCGCAACAGCAGGTCGCTTGCAAGCATCATCCTGAGATCCGTCAGGAAGGTGCCGACGGTCATTGCCGCAGATTCCTTGAATTGTCTCGCATAGGTCGCCCGCGACATGGCGCTGAGATCGGCCAGTTCATCGATCGTCCAGTCATGCGCGGGGTCGGCCATCACCGCCATCACCGATTTCACCAACCGCGGATTGGTCAGCAGCGGCAGCACGCCCGGCGTCCCGAGCGAAGCCGCGCCGCGCGAGCGGAGCGCCATGGTGAAAAGCGCAAGGCACATGGCCGTGACGATCGTGCGGGCGCCCGGCTGCTCTTGCGCCGTCTCCTCACGCAGCAGCGAGACCAGCATCTTCAGCGTTTCCTCCGACTGCGCGCCGATCAGGGAGGCCTGAAAGACATCGGGCAGCGTATCGAGCAGCAGTGTCGACGAGCCCCAGGCGCAATCAAAATGGCCGCAGAGCAGATCGACATCCGCCGTCTCCGCCGGTGCGTTTTCGCGCAGCGGCAGCATGCCCTCATGCGTAACCTTGAACGGCGTTGCCGGCCCAGCGTCCTCCGTGCCGATGATGGCGTGCGCCGCGCCGCGCGGAAGAAGCACGAAATCGCCGGACTGCATGAACACCTCATGGCCGGCCGACGTGCGAATCCGGCAGTTTCCTCCAAGAACGAGATGAAAGGGCACGCTGCCTCTGGCAGTGGCTTCATGGTCGATATGAAAGGCGCCTTCCAGCCGGCAGCGAATGTCGAGCGCCGGTTGCAGGCGGGAGAGGTCGATCAGGCGGCTGAGCATATCCATGAGACGTTCGCGCTAGAAATTGAGCCAATAGAGCATTCAAAGGATCTCTTCGCGGGTTCATAGTCCTTTCGGAAAGACGAGGCAACGACGCCATCGCCTGGAGATAAAGGAAACTGCCATGTTGAACTGGAAGGAATACCGCGCGGAGCTTTTCGGCCGGGTCGGTGAGATGGCCAAGCTCGCGCCGGAGACGGTGAAGGGCTACCAGACACTGTCCGCCGCCGGCCAGAAGACCAATCACCTCGACGCCAAGCAGCGTGAGCTGATTGCTCTTGCTGTTGCCGTGACGCTGCGCTGCGATGGCTGTATCGTGGTCCACACGACCGAAGCCGAAAAGCTCGGCGCCACCAGGGAGGAGATCGCCGAAGCCCTCGGCGTCGCAATCTCGGTCAATGCAGGTGCAGCACTCGTCTACTCGGCGCGCGTACTCGACGCCGCCGAGACCATTACCAGTTAGTCGTTCGTCCAACCATGTGAGGGCAGGGCGTTATGCCCTGCCGGTCCGAACCAGAGCGAGACCAGACCATGACAATGCAATCTGCCGAACGGAACATCGGTGCCGGTTTGCGGTTGCCGCGCGTTCCGGCTTCCTTCTACAGTATCGTGCTCGGCGTTGCCGGCCTCGGCAGCAGCTGGAGGGCCGCAGCGGCCATTTGGCCGGTGGCCACGGATGTGGGCGAGGTGCTGAGTTTGTTGGCCGTCGCGATCTGGCTGGTCGTGACCCTATTCTATGCGGCCAAGTGGATCGTGGCGCAGGAGGAGGCGATGGCGGAGATCGATCATCCCGTTCAATGCTGCTTCGTCGGCCTTGCAGGCGTTGCCACCATGCTGGTCGCTCTTGCGCTGCTGCCCTATATGAGGATCACCAGTGAAATACTCTTCGCCATCGGTGTCGCCTTTACGCTGTTCTTCGCGCTCTGGCGCACAGGGCTTCTTTGGCGCGGCGGCCGTGATCCTGTAGCGACGACGGCGGTTCTCTATCTGCCGCTTGGCGCCGGTTCCTTCGTTGCGGCGACGGTCGCCAGCGCTCTCGGTTATCAGGATTGGGGGCAGCTTGCCTTCGGTGCAGGTTTCTTTTCCGCGCTCGCAATCGAATCCGTGCTGCTCCATCGCCTGATGACCTCCCCCGTCATGGCCGAGCAACTGCGCCCGACGCTCGGCATCCAGCTCGCTCCGCCTGCCGTCGGCAGCCTCGCTTATCTGAGCGCCACCTCCGGCCCGCCGGATATGCTTGTTCATGCCATGCTTGGTTACGCCGTACTCCAGGCCTTGTTGCTGCTGCGCCTGCTGCCCTGGATCATGAAGCAACCCTTCGGGGCCTCCTACTGGGCCTTCACCTTCGGCGTCACCGCGCTGTCGACGTCAGCACTGCGCATGGTCGGGCGCGGTGATGTCGGGGCCGTTGCCGATCTTGCGCCCTTCCTGTTCCTGCTTGCCAATGTCGCCGTCGGCCTGATCGCGATCGGGACGATCTGGCTGCTTATCAGGGGCAAGCTTCTTCCTGCACCCGCGCCGGCTCGCTCGTAAGGAAAATCATTGCGCTCTGAAGCCCGAGCGATGCTTCAGAGCGCGCAGCCCTTCAGGAAAAGGTCGGCGCACATCTTCGCTCGTGCCGCAATAGCCTCGATCTTCGGCGGCGGTTCCTGGCGCAGGATCGCCGCGCGCTGCGGCTCCATGGCCATCATGCCGCGCAGCATGCCGCAGGCGAGATGCGGATCCTCGAGCACAATAAGGCCGCGGTCGACCTGCCGGCGCAGCCAGTCCTCCATCAGCGCATTGGTGCGCAGGATCGCCTGTTCGTAGAAGGAGGTGGCGATTTCAGGGAAGCGGTCCGACTCACCGATGACGAGGCGCATGATGGTGACCGTATCTTCCGAAAGCGACAGCATGCCGTAAGCCATCAGCATGCGCTCCAGCCCATCTCTCAGATCGGCGACGGCGAGCGTCGGGGGATCGAGCGCTAGCAGGAAGCCGACGATACGCTCAGAGATCGTGCTGGCGAAGAGATCGGCTTTGGTCGGAAACAGCCGGTAGAGGGTCTTTGTGGAAACACCAGCCTCCTGGGCGATCGTGGCGATGCTGGCCGCCGCGTAGCCATTCTCGTGAAACTGGGTGTTCGCGGCCTCGATGATCACGCTCCTGGTGTCGTCGTCACAGCGCAACTGCGGCCTTCCGCGCGGCCTTCTCTCAATTTGTTGATTTTGGACCATGATGATTTTCCAAATTCCCATTGACATCCGTTTTATAGTGCATATTTTGGAAAACATCAAGTTTCCTAAATAGGATTTCACTTGAATTCAGAGGCCGCAGCCCAAGAGACGGCGACCCGTCATCCGGAGAGAGACAATGACTACCAAGAAGCTGCATGCCTTGAACAACAATACAGCCGTCGAAACCACCGCCGAAGCCGCCCCGGCAAGCTTGGACGCCGGCAAGCCGCCGCGCGTCACCGAAGCTGCCGCCCCCGTTGCCGAGGAAAAGCCCGCCCGCAAGCGCGGTGGCCGCTCCCTGCTTCTCGGCGCCACCGCACTCGTGATGATCGCCGCCGGCGCCTATTACGGCCATGATTACTGGACGGTCGGCCGCTTCCATATCTCGACCGACGACGCCTATGTGAAGGCCGACAGCAGCACCATCGCCCCCAAGGTTTCAGGCTATCTCGCCGAGGTACTCGTCATGGACAACGAGACAGTCAAGGCTGGCCAGCCGCTCGCCCGCATCGACGACCGCGACTTCAAGGCGGCCCTCGATCAGGCCAAGGCCGATGTCGCCGCAGCAGAGGCCACCGTCAACGCCAAGCAGGCTTCGCTCGATATCCAGCAGTCGACCATCGCTGCGGCCCGCGCGACCGTCGACGTCGACCGCGCCAACGAGACCTTTGCCGAGCAGAACAACAAGCGTTATTCGAACCTCGCCACCAGCGGTTATGCCCCGGTCCAGACGGCGCAGCAGGCCGCCTCGCAGATCGCTGCCGCCCAGGCCTCGATCGTCCGCGACAGTGCCTCGCTCGATGCCGCCGTCAAGCAGGTCGATCTGCTGAATGCCGAGCTTGCCCAGGCGAGGGCGTCCCTTGCGCGCAGTCAGGCCGTCCAGCACCAGGCCGAGCTCAACCTTTCCTATGCGACGATCACCGCGCCTGTCGACGGCACCGTCGGCAACCGGACGCTACGCGTCGGCCAATATGTCCAGGCCGGCACCCAGCTGATGTCGGTCGTGCCGACGACGGCTGCCTATGTCATCGCCAACTACAAAGAAACCCAGCTCACCGACGTCAAGGCCGGCCAGCCCGTCGATATCGAGGTCGATATGTTCCCCGGCCGCACCTATCACGGCCATGTCGACAGCCTCGCTCCGGCAAGCGGCCAGGAATTTGCCCTGCTGCCGCCCGATAACGCCACCGGCAACTTCACCAAGGTCGTCCAGCGCATTCCGGTCAGGATCGTGCTCGACGGCGACGCCGCCGCCAATGGCGACCTGCGACCCGGCATGTCCGTCCAGCCGAGCATCGACACCAAGAACGACCGTAGCTAGGCCGGGGGACGAGGAGTTCGTGTCATGTCCACCATCGCAGCAACATCAATCGCCGCTCCGCAGCCGAAATCCGGCGCCAGCACCAGGGAATGGATCGCCGTTCTCGCCGGCATGATCGGCGCCTTCATGGCGATCCTCAACATCCAGATCACCAATGCCTCGCTGCTCGACATCGAGGGCGGCATCGGAACGGGCGTCGACAACGGCGCCTGGATCTCCACCTCCTACCTCATCGGCGAGATCGTCGTCATTCCGCTGACCGCCTATTTCAGCAATGTCTTCTCGTTCCGCCGTTATATCCTCGTCAATTCCGTCCTGTTTCCGCTGTTTTCGATTGGCTGTGCCTTCGCCCATGATCTCGGCACGATGATCGTGCTGCGCGGCCTGCAGGGTTTTGCCGGCGGCGTGCTGATCCCGATGGCCTTCACCATGGTGCTGACCAAGCTGCCGAAGCACCAGCAGCCGCTCGGCCTTGCGGCCTTCGCGCTTTCGGTCACCTTCGCACCGGCGATCGGCCCGACCATCGGCGGCTACCTCACCGAAAACTACGGCTGGCAGACGATCTTCTTCATCAACGCCATCCCGAGCGCCATCATGGCGGTCGCCCTTGCCCTGACGCTCGACAAGCAGCCGATGCGCCTCGGCCTGCTTCGGGAAGGCGACTGGGCCGGGATCTTTAGCATGGCGATCGGTCTCTCGGCGCTGCAGACGGTGCTCGAAGAAGGCAACAAAGAAGACTGGTTCTCCTCGCCCTTCATCGTCAAGCTCAGTATCGTCGCCTTCGTCTTCCTCGTCGCCTTCATCTGGATCGAGCTGACGGTGGAGAAGCCGCTGGTCAAGCTGCGCCTGCTGAAGCAGCGCAATTTCGGCATCGGCGTTGCCGTCAACGTGCTGGTCGGCGTCGCCCTTTTCGGCACCGTCTATATCCTGCCGCAATATCTCGGCCAGGTGCAGCGCTATAATGCCGAGCAGATCGGCAATGTGCTGGCATGGACCGGCCTGCCGCAGCTGCTTTTGATCCCGCTCGTGCCGATGATGATGAAGCGCTTCGATGCGCGTTACATCGGCTTCCTCGGCATCTCGATCTTCGCGATCAGCTGCTTCATGAACATCACCTTGTCAGCCGATACCGCAGGCGACCAGTTCTGGATCCCGAACATCGTCCGCGCCATCGGCCAGGCGCTGGTGCTGACGCCGATCACCGCGATCACAACGGCTGGCATCGCACCTTCGGATGCCGCCGCCGCCTCGGGCCTGACCAACATGCTACGTAATCTCGGCGGCGCTGTCGGCACGGCAACACTCGGCACCGTGCTGACCAAACGCGAGCAGTTCCACTCCAACATCATCGGCCAGTCGGTGACGCTCGGCCGCGACGAAGTCCGCACCCGTCTCGACCAATTGACCGGCTACTTCATGCAGCATGGTGTCTCCGACCATGCCGTCGCAGCCCAGAAGGCCGTCGTGGCGCTTGGCCAGGTCGTCAAACGCCAGGCCCTCATCCTCGGTTTTGCCGATACCTTCGCCGTCATCGGCGTGGTTCTTGCCATTGCAGCCGTCGCCCTGCTGCTCACCCAGAAGCCGCAGGCCGGCGGTGGCGCTGGCGCTCATTAAATGAAACATCGGCGCTCGCCCGACTTCCCGGCGAGCGCTTTCCGCTGTCTTCTATTGCGGAATTTCGACCGTGAAGACGAAGCTCTCCACCGCGCCCGGCGCCAGGATCGTGGTGGACGGCCTTTTCGAAAGCTCGCTCGAGCTCCCCGCTTCCGCAGCCGTTCCGTGCCAGGGCTCGATGCAGAGGAAGGGCGCGCCCGGTTTGGTCCATAACGCAAGGTTGGGCAGGTTTTCGAAATGGAACTGCATGGTCGGCCCGTGTTCGGCGCCATAAGCCAGCCCTTCGCCCGCACCATCAGGGAAAATCATCGCATCCTGCTCGAACATCGAATGATCGAGCACCAGCCGGCCGGCCTTGAACGGGGAGGGCAGGGCCGCAGGGTTGATGAGGCCGCCTTCCAGCCGCACAAGCGCCGGCTCGCCTTCATTGTCGAGCCTGACGATATGGTCGCGACCGGAAGCACCCGGCAATGGCCAGGCGAAGGCGGAATGAAATCCGAGGCCGAACGGCATCGCCTTCTGGTCGCGATTGGTAACCTCCGCCGTGACAGTCAGCACGTGACCCTCCACCGCATGCACCACGGCCAGCTGAAACTCGAAAGGATACACCGCCCGCGTCGCATCCGAGGCGGTCAGTTCGAACCGGCACATCGTCTCGGTGGATGCCGCAAGGGTGAATTCGCTGCGGCGGGCAAAGCCATGCTGAGCCATCGGATAGACCGTGCCGTCGATCGCGATCTTGTCGTCAGGCGCCTTGCCGACGATCGGAAACAGGATCGGCGACCGCCCGGTCCAGAAGGCGGCATCGCCGGTCCACAGCCACGAGCGTCCGTCGCTTGATTTGAGCGCCTGCATCTCGGCGCCGAGGGAGGAGACATCGACGGTGAGATCCTGATTCCCGATCCGGATTGAGATTGGCATCGCGTTTCCTTTCGCATTGGTTCCGCATCAAGCCATACCGTTCCGCACCGGCGATTTCCACCCAATAGCGAGGCTGGACGGCTGCCACACCAGCCGTCGCCGCGCTATTTTCGCACTGCGCCCAATCTCGCGATTACCTCGTTGGGGATGCCGTAACGCTGGATGGCGTCGCGGTTGTTGCGCAAGCCGCAGATCTCACGCTGGATGAAAAACGCCCAGACGGCGTCTGATGCTTCATTGAGAAGCCTCTCGCGCTCCTCCGTGCTCTGGCGGTCGGCAGCCCAGGCCTTCAGGGCGGCGAGCGTCGCCTCCACCTTCAGCCCGTGACGTCCAAGCGAATCCGCGCGTTCCGACATCAGCTCGTATTCGAGAACGTTGAAGCCGTTTTTATTCTGCTCGGATGGTCTGAAGGACTGCGGCGGACGAACGCTCATTGGCGCGAGTTCCCGTTGGCGTGAGCCGCGATATTATCCAATCCTGTTCCAAATTAAAGAAGGTGAGCATGATGTCGTTCGAAAACCGCTCAGGCTTTTCGGCATTATATTCTTGAGCGAGAGGGTGAGAAACAGGGCTATCCTGCGGTTTCCCCGCATGGCATAAGCGCGCCAAAATCTCCTTCTGCAGGCGCCGCGCAAATCATGATCCGTATCGAGAATATCAGCAAGCAGCTCAGCCACCGTATCCTCTTCATCGAGGCGTCCGCGGCTCTTAACAGAGGCGAGAAGATCGGCCTCGTCGGTCCGAACGGCGCCGGCAAGACGACCGTCTTCCGGATGATCAACGGCGAGGAGCAGCCCGACGAGGGGCAGGTCTCCTGCGAGAAGGGCGTCACCATCGGCTATTTCAACCAGGATGTCGGCGAGATGGCCGGCCACAGCGCCGTCGCCGAGGTGATGAACGGCGCAGGTCCGGTCAGCATCGTTGCCGGCGAATTGCGCGATCTGGAGGCGGCCATGGCCGATCCCGAACAGGCCGATAACATGGAGGAGATCATCGAGCGCTACGGCGAGGTGCAGGCGCGCTACGAGGAGCTGGACGGTTATGCGCTCGAGGGGCGCGCCCGCGAAGTGCTCGCGGGCCTGAGCTTCAGCCAGGAGATGATGGACGGCGATGTCGGCGCGCTGTCGGGAGGCTGGAAGATGCGCGTGGCGCTCGCCCGCATTCTCCTCATGCGCCCCGACGTCATGCTGCTCGACGAGCCGAGCAACCATCTGGATCTGGAAAGCCTGATCTGGCTGGAGGAATTTCTGAAAGGTTACGAGGGCGCGCTGCTGATGACCTCGCATGACCGCGAGTTCATGAACCGCATCGTCACCAAGATCATCGAAATCGACGGCGGCACGCTGACGGCCTATTCCGGCGACTATGAATTCTACGAGCAGCAGCGGGCGCAGAACGAAAAGCAGCAGCAGGCTCAGTTCGAACGCCAGCAGGCGATGCTCGCCAAGGAGATCAAGTTCATCGAGCGCTTCAAGGCGCGCGCCTCGCATGCTTCGCAAGTGCAGAGCCGCGTGAAGAAACTGGAGAAGATCGACCGGGTGGAGCCGCCCAAGCGCCGCCAGATCGTTTCCTTCGAGTTCCAACCGGCGCCGCGCTCCGGCGAGGACGTGATCAACCTGAAAAACGTCCACAAGAAATACGGCAGCCGCAGCATTTATGAGGGTTTGGATTTTGTCGTGCGGCGCCGGGAGCGCTGGTGCATCATGGGCATCAACGGCGCCGGCAAGTCGACGCTGCTGAAGCTGGTGACGGGTTCCACCGCGCCAGACCAGGGCAGCGTTGCGCTGGGCGCCAGCGTCAAGATGGGCTATTTCGCTCAGCACGCCATGGATATTCTCGATGGCGAGCGTACCGTCTTCCAGATGCTGGAAGACCAGTTTCCCCAGGCGGGGCAGGGGCCGTTGCGCGCGCTGGCCGGCTGCTTCGGCTTCTCCGGCGACGATGTCGAGAAGCGGTGCCGGGTCCTATCCGGCGGCGAGAAGGCGCGGCTGGTCATGGCGATCATGCTGTTCGACCCGCCGAACCTGCTCGTGCTCGACGAGCCGACGAACCATCTCGATCTCGACACCAAGGAAATGCTGATCAGGGCGCTGTCGCAATATGAGGGCACGATGCTGTTCGTCTCGCACGATCGGCATTTCCTCGCCGCACTCTCAAACCGGGTGCTGGAGCTGACCCCCGACGGCATCCATCAATATGGCGGCGGCTATACCGAATATGTGGCGCGCACCGGCCAGGAAGCGCCTGGCCTGCGAAGCTGACTATTATTTTTGCGCGGGATGTCGAAACCGTCAGCGTCGAAGCGACCAGTGGAGAGCCGGCCAGCGATATCGGTTGGTTGGTGGAAGCAACGGAGGAGAAAATGCCCATGCTGTTGGATCGGTTCGAGGTCGTCACCCTGTTCGTCGATGATATCGACGCCGCCAAAACGTTCTACCAAAAGGTCTTTGCGCTCGACGTCGTTTGTGAAGACGCGGTATCCTCAGTCCTGAAATTCTCGGGAACGATGATCAACCTGCTCGATGCAGCGCAGGCGCCTGAACTGGTCGAGCCCTCCGCCGTGTCAGTCCCCGGTTCGGGCGCGCGCGTCCTGCTGACGATCAAGGTCGATGACGTCGATTTGGTCTGTGCAGAGCTGCACAAACTCGGGGTCGCGCTGCTCAATGGTCCGATCGATCGTCCATGGGGTCGCCGCACCGCGGCTTTTGCGGATCCGTCGGGCCATGTCTGGGAGGTCGCGCAGGAATTGCGCTAGACAGCTGTTGCGCGCTTTGCCGCTGCCTTCAAATTTAGGGGGTCGTGAGGCGAGAGGGCTCGCCTCTCCGGCCTCATCGATGCGTCTCGGCAAGCCGCTTCGTCCATGCGAAGAACGGATTCAGCGGCTATTGCCACGATGATGACCAAATTCCGTGGTGTTCGGAGGCCTCTTCATGCAATCGGGGACGGGCGCATCGGCATGGACTGGATCAATCGTTATATCGATCAGCCGCTACTGCACGGCGCGGCGGTTTTGCTGCGGAGTTGGCATCTCCGCACGCGGCAACCGCCGGAGCTGCTGGAGCCGACGTGGAATCTCGTCGTGCTCTTCTTTCTCCTGATCGCGAGCGGGCAGGTTATGGCCGGCGAGACTTTCACGCTCAGTGTCGCCGCGCTGATCATGCTGGCGTTGCCGTCCGCGCGAAAGCTGCTTTCGGCTGTGAAGGCAGGGCAAGGCGGTTACGGCGCTCGGGAGTACAAGTCGCTGAGAGCGCGCGCCATCGCCAAACGTGAGGCGGAGTGGTCGGTGCGGATCATCGTCCTCTTCGCATCGGCCTGCCTTCCGTTCATCGCCCGCATCGACGATCCGGTGGGAGCCTGTTTCATGTTGGGAGCCAGCATCTGGTTCGTGCTGACCGGGCCGCTCAAGGCCTATCTCGATGCGGCCGAACCTCCCGAGCCGAATGAAGGCGACCGCACGTACAGCGGCGCCTTTCATTTCGGCTGAAGGGAGCCGATGCGACGCCGCATGTCCCGGCCATCAGACGGATGGGAACCAAATGCGGCCGTCTCCGTTATCTCCGCAGCAACGTACAAGGAGATTGCGATGCTTTACTACGCTCTGGTATTTCTCGTCGTGGCCTTGATTGCCGGCGTCCTCGGATTTGGCGGCATCGCAGGGGCGTCAGCTTCCATTGCCCAGGTTCTGTTCTTCATTTTCCTGGTGCTGTTCGTCGTATCTCTCGTCATGCGACTGATGCGAAAAGTATAGAACGGACAGATTAAAGTATAAAAACCCGGCGAAGCACATCGCCGGGTTTTTCTTTATTGCCACATTCGGTTTCATGTCTCCATCACTGAAGGCTTCCGTCCCGGTCGTGGTCGGCTGTCGCGAAATCCGCCATCACCCGCTGCATGAATTCGCTTCGGCTGATGCGGCCGTTGTGGTTCGCGTCGGTCAGAGTGAATTGCTCGATCGTCAGGATCTGCACCGTCTCGTCGGACTGCAGGCTGCCGTCCTTGTTCTTGTCGAGACTTCCGAAAGCCGTGCCCATGAAGGTCTCGTATTCCGATCGGTCGACGGTCTTGCTGGTATTGGCGTCAAGCCGATCCATCTGGCCCTGATACATTGATCCGAGCTCTTGCTGTTGTTGCGCCACTGCCCCAACGCATTGGCACAGTATGAATGTGGTCACCAAAGCCAAGGTCTTCATCGCTTGATATCCCTCCCCAATTAGCGGCAAGCCAGACGGTTGCCGACGTAACCGCCGCCGCCGATGCCGGCGCCGACAGCAAGCACCTGCCCGGTTCCGGCGCCGATCGTGCTGCCGATCAAGCCACCGACAATCGCGCCGCCGACGGTTCCGGCGATGCAGCCGAATTCGGAATTACGATCCGAGACGGCCTGCGACGTCGGGCCGGACTGGCAGGCGGAGACGGCAAGGCATCCCGCCAGTATGATGTTTGTCCTGCGTATGCGCATCTTTCCCTCCCGATGAAATTACCCGTTATCTCCAATAGAGATCGGCGGGCGTACGATTGTCCGGCCCCCGCGAAAATATCGCCTGATTATATTTCTCAAATTCAGACTTAGTTTCTGTTTGAACAGAAGCAGAATTCCGAAAAACAAGCGGAAATTCTGCGGCAATGCCAAGCAATCATGCCGTTTCCTCTCCAGTTGCAGTGCTGCATGAAGAGTATCTTCGAACAGTACAGCTATCTATACGGCATGGCAACCTGCGCGATCATCGATCGCCTATCCAAATAGGGGCGCCTGCGATGTGCATGATACCGCTCATCGAGAGTTGACGGTGATCAGGATCGTGCCTTTCCGGCAACCATCCCTGACAACATCGTGAAATAACCGGATGACGCGAAAATGTGCCTTCGAAATGTCCCAATGGGAGCTGAACCGTAAGCGTGTTTATCGCTTGCGCCCTCCCAGGCGCTTTGACATGCGATGCGTAAATGATGCCGGTTCGGGATCGTTTTTCGGTTCCGTCCGTTATCTGTTGCCGAATCTGGTGGCGAGTAGCCGGGTATGCTCCCGTCACGATTTGAGAAGGAGAGACTTATGAACAAAATTCTTGCGACGGCTTTTGCCGCGGTATCGTTGACGTTTGTCGGCGCTGGGGCGGTCAATGCCGCCGATCTCGGCACCAGGACATATGAAGAGCCGGACCTGCGCAATGGCGTGAAGATCGGTTACCTCACCTGCGATATCGGTGGCGGCACGGGTTACGTGCTCGGTTCCTCCAAAGAGGCCGACTGCATCTTCCAGTCGACCGTCGGCAACGAACTTTCGGATCGTTATACGGGTGAAATGAGAAAGCTTGGCATTGACCTTGGCTTCACCACGCGTAGCCGCCTGATCTGGGCCGTGTTCGCGCCGACGGCCGGCTATCACCGCGGATCGCTCGCCGGCCTCTATGTCGGCGCCACCGCCGAAGCCACGCTCGGCGCCGGTGTCGGCGCAAATCTCCTGGTTGGCGGCACCTCCGGCTCGATCCATCTGCAGACGGTCAGCCTGACCGGTCAGCTCGGCCTCAACGTTGCGGCCGGCAGCGCTTCGATGACGCTCACACCAGCCAATTGATATGGCCTTTTTGACGTCTCCTGCCGCAACGCGGCAGGGGACGTCATCTCGTTTGAGGCACGATTTCGCACCCTCGCATGCCTAAGCCGGATCACGACATGATGGATATTCGAATGGCAGCGCCCAGCGAGGACGAGATCCTGGTTGGACACTATCTGAAGATCTGGGATATCTACGGCACGCCGCCGGAGCACTATAGAGGGCGAGCGTTGGTTTCCCATCAAACTACGCTATTGGATAACGAATAGAGAAAGACGCTTAGGAACCGTCGTCAGGTAGCCAAATCCTCAGGTTGCCGACTGACCTGAAGCCCAGCTTTGTCATTTCGTTTAGCGTTGCGCCACTGTCATAGCCGACTAGCGGCACTTCGGGTGAAAAGGCGATAGTGGCCAACCACATGGCATCCCCGAAGGCCTGCAGCGTACCAGTCAGATTAAAGATATTGGAGATCCCTACAGCCTCGGTTGATCGATTTACGATGCAGCCCGCATCAAAACCGTCGCCGGCCCATCGGCCATAGATATGTATGTTAGGATCGGAAAGCAGGGCCGGTGTGAAGACGTTGGCGTCGGTCTGGCTACCAGACTCTTTCCAGGAATGTTCCCAGCGATCCAGTGCCGCTGCATTGCGAATGCGTGCCCAATCCTTAGGCGCACGCGCTGAAATTCTGCGAGGTTCAGCCCAAATCCATGATGCGGAAAACAACAACTGGAACCCTTTGTCGACGAGGTCGAGCCTGGAAAACCCGTCTTTGAAACCAGGTCGCCGTCCTAGCCGATCTGTCAGCCGACCGATTTCAATCAGCTGTTCCTCTGTTGCATCCGGGTCGAGTGTCGTCATGTTGGAATAGTAGGGGGGTGCGATCGCATCGCTTGACCAAAATGCACTAGTTCGCTGATCAGGCAGTCCATGGGCACGGAACATCGCCTGATACAGGTCTGCATTGTTAGCGGCACAAATGCGCGCTTTTTCTGCATCGGATCGTACCGTGTGTTTCAGAATATTGCTTTGCGAGGAGTTGCGTATCATCAGAAAATCCAGTTGCTCGGAGCGTGTGACATCTAGCCGGTGCATTCGCGATAGAGAGTTGAGCTGTTAGGCCAAGTTACATCGCAGTTTCCAACGGCGAAGTTCCGGCACCAAAAAGCTTCACTGCCGCCTCGACTTTCTTGGTATCGAGTGGCTCGCGCCGCGGTTCCTTCCCTTGGCCTGCGCATCGGCAATGCCGTCGTTTGTCTGCTCTGAGATCTGCTGGCTCGATCTAGCGCGGGCCCGTCTACGCTTTCGCTCGGCCGGGTGCGATAAAAGTAGCGATCGTCGCCTCGTCATGGCCGGCCTCGCGCAGGAAGCGGCTGGCGAATTCGATGGCAGGGCTTCTCAGGGCCTCGTCCGGTCTAATCAGGTGAAAGGCCACATGATAATCGAGCGTCCGCTCCGATACAGCGACGACGCGTCCCGTGGCCATCGCGGCATCCGATAACGGAGGCCGCGCGAGTGCGATCCCGAGGCCTTGCGCGCAGGCATCGATCACCAGATTGTAGTCCTCGAAGCGCCGATCATGGCCGCGCGGTATATAGTCGACGCCCTCACGAGAGAGCCAACGCCGCCAGCCTTCAATATTCGAATCGTGCAGGATCGGCAGATCGAGCAGCGACAAGGCATCGGAGCGCTGCCCGAGCCGCTCCGCCAGCGCTGGGGCGGCGATCGGAAACGATTTCTCCTGCCAGAGCGGCAGGGCGCGCACGCCGGCCCACGGACCCTTGCCGCAGCGAATGGCAAGATCCGTGCCTTCGCCGAAATCCGCCAACCGGTGTTCGAGCGTCAGCTCGACATGCAGCTCGTTTCCTTCGAGCTTCGGCAGGCGCTGAAACAACCATAGAGAGGCGACAGAGGGCGTCACCGAAAGGCGAACCACCGCCTTGTTCCGGCGAGGCAGCCAGCGTTCACCGCTATTGCCGAGCAGCGTAAGTGCTTCTTCCGCCCGCGCGAAAAACCGCATGCCTTCCGGCGTCAGGCGCACGCCCCGGGCTTCGCGCGCAAACAGGCGCACGCCCATCCAGCGCTCCAGGCGCGAGACCTGCCGCGACACCGCGCCGTGGGTGATGCCGCTTTCCTCAGCGGCGGCCGAAAACGATCCGAGCCGGGCGGCGCGGGCAAAGGTCTCGAGCGTATCGAGCGGCGGAAGCACTGACGAGCTGTGAACCATACGCACATTTGATCATCGATTGCGATGCTTTTCAAGCACGCATCGAAGGCCTACTCACTGTCGCAGGAACATATGGAGGTAAAAATGAGCATGGCGACAAGCGCACCGATTTCGACGAAACAGCAAGGCGGGTTCGATCTGGTGGCCTTTGCGGCGATCCTCGTCACCATCCTCTTCTGGGCTTCCTCCTTCGTGGTGATTCGCATTTGTCTCGGACCGCTGACGCCGATCGAACTGGCGACGGCGCGTTATGTGGCAGCCGGCGTCATTGCTCTCGTCTATCTCGTCATCTACCGGCCGATGCCGGAAAAATGCGACTTCGTCCGCCTCTCCGTTGCCGCCGTGCTTTTCATCGCCGCCTATGCGGTTCTGCTGAACACTGGCGAGCAGACCGTTGCGGCGGGACCGGCGAGCTTCATCATTAACACCATGCCCGTCTTCACCGCCCTCATCGCCACATTCGCGCTTGGCGAGCGCTTCGGCCGCTGGGGCTGGGCGGGGACCGCGGTTTCCTTCGGCGGCGTGGCGCTGATTGCGGTCGCCTCCGACGATGGCTTCAAGCTCGATCCGAATGCCGTTCTCATCCTGGGCGCAGCACTTTGCTCGGCGATCGCTAGCGTGCTGCAGAAGCCGCTGCTCGGGCGGCTGCCGGCGCTTGCTGTCACCGCCTGGATCCTGCTCATCGGTTCCGTGCCGCTGGTTCCGGCCGTTCCGGCGACGATCCAGGCGCTGGCCGCAGCACCGGCGGAGGTGAACTGGGGCGTTGCCTATCTTGTCATCTTCCCAACAGCGATCGGGTACCTCACCTGGGCGATCGCGCTGAAGCGGCTGACGGCCGCCCGCGCCTCGAATTTCCTCTATGGCGTTCCGCCGGTCGCTACGCTGATCGGGTTCGTCTGGCTGGGCGAAACGCCGACGGCACTCGGCGCAATCGGTGGCGTCATGGCAATCCTCGGCGTGCTCGTCGTCAACGTGATGCGGAAGCGGTAGCGTCAAATTCGGGCCGTGAAGGCGGCTTGGCAATAGTTAGGCATTGCGCCGCCGTTCGCTTTCTTTAAAACGAAAGCAGATCGAAAGGCGCCCCATGTTCTTGACCGACCGGCAAATTGAAATCGTCGCGATTGCGAAATCGAGCGGCAGGGTTCTGGTCGAGGAGCTCGCCTCCCGCTTTTCGGTGACGCCTCAGACAATCCGCAAGGACCTGAACGATCTCTGCGATGCGCAGGTGCTGACACGCATCCATGGCGGCGCAACATTTCCGAGCGGGACAGAGAACGTCAAATACGAGGCGCGCCGCCAGATCGCCGCTTCCGAGAAACAGGCAATCGGCATTGCGGCCGTCGAGCTCATCCCGAGCGGTGCCTCGCTCTTCATCAATATCGGAACGACGACCGAGGCGGTGGGCGAGGCGCTCGCCAACCATCACGAGCTGATGGTGATCACCAACAATATAAATGTTGCCAATAGGTTACGTCTTTTTCCGGCGATCGAGGTGGTCATTGCCGGCGGCGTCGTGCGGGGTTCGGACGGCGGGATCGTCGGTGAGGCGGCCGTCGATTTCATCCGCCAGTTTAAGGTCGATTACGCTGTGATCGGCGCTTCGGCTATCGACATAGACGGCGCGCTTCTCGATTATGATTTTCGCGAAGTGAAGGTCGCCCAAGCCATCATCGCCAATGCCCGACATGTCATTCTCGTTGCCGATTCGACGAAGTTCGAACGCACCGCACCGGTCAGGATCGGCCAGCTTTCCCAGGTTCATACCTTCATCACCGACCACTGTCCGGTGCCCTCGATCCGCAATCTATGCCTCGAAAACAATGTGAAACTGATCGAAACGAACGGCAGATTTCGCTAGATAACGATCCTCACGAACATTCGTTTGACATTCGTATTCCTTTCGTTTTAACTGATGTTACTTTCGCAATTGCGCAAGTTTTGTGCGATGCGAAATCAATGGCAGTCTCGGAGGGGGAATGAGCCGGGAGATTCACGACATATTCGTCATCGGTGGCGGCATCAACGGCTGCGGGATCGCGCGTGATGCTGTGGGGCGGGGTTATTCCGTCGCATTGGCCGAGATGAACGATTTTGCTTCGGGTACCTCATCGGGCGCCACCAAGCTGATCCATGGCGGCCTGCGTTACCTCGAGCATTACGAATTCCGCCTGGTGCGTGAATCGCTGATGGAGCGCGAGATCCTCTGGGCGATGGCGCCGCACATCATCTGGCCGTTGCGTTTCGTATTGCCCTACCACAAGGGCGGCATCCGTCCGGCCTGGCTGATCCGGCTTGGCCTCTTCCTCTACGACCATCTCGGCGGCCGCAAGCTGCTACCGCCGACATCCGTTCTCGATATGCGCAGCGACCCGGCCGGCAAGCCTCTGAAGGCGCTGTTCGCCAAGGCCTTCGAATATTCCGACGGCTGGGTCGACGATGCCCGCATGGTGGTACTGAACGCCCGCGACGCCGCTGACAAAGGGGCAACCATCATGCCGCGCACCAAAGTGGTGTCGGCAAGGCGCGAGAATGGCGTGTGGCATATTGAAACCACCGACACCCTCACCGGCCGAAATGACAGCCATCAGGCCCGCATGCTGGTCAATGCCGCCGGTCCCTGGGTCGACCATGTCATTCGTTCCGCCTTCGGCCAGAACGAAGCCCACCATGTCCGCCTCGTCCAGGGCAGCCATATCGTCGTGAAGAAGAAGTTCGAAGATCCTCGCGCCTATTTCTTCCAGAATCCCGACAACCGCATCATCTTCGCCATCCCCTACGAGGGCGACTTCACCCTGATCGGCACGACGGATCGGGACTATACCGCCGATCCCCGGGATGTCCGGATATCAGAGGAGGAGACCGTTTACCTCTGCAATGCGGCGTCGGAATATTTCAAGGAGCCGGTCAAGCCGGAAGATATCGTCTGGACCTATTCGGCGGTGAGGCCGCTTTATGACGACGGCGCCTCGAAGGCGCAGGAAGCGACGCGCGATTACGTGCTGAAGCTGGAAGGCGAGGGTGAGGCGGCACCGCTGCTCAACGTCTTCGGCGGCAAGCTCACTACCTATCGCCGGCTTTCCGAACATGCGCTGGAAAAGATCGGCGCTGCGATCGGCGTCAAGGGTGCGCCGTGGACGGCAAAGAGCCATCTGCCGGGCGGCGATTTTCCGGTCAAGGGTTATGAGGCCGAGGTCGCCAAGCTGAAAAGGGGCTATCCGTTCCTGACCGATCCGCATGCCCGCAGGCTGGTGCGCCGCTACGGCACGAAAGCCGAGGTGCTGCTTGGCGATGCCCGCGGCATCGACGATCTCGGACGGCTGTTTGGCGGCGATCTCTACGAGGCTGAAGTCAAATATCTCGCCGAACATGAATGGGCCCGGCACGGCGAAGACGTGCTGTGGAGGAGAACAAAGGATGGTCTGCGCCTTTCGAAGGAGCAGGCCCAGTCACTGGAGGAGTACATGGCTGCCATGCCGGCGATGGCCGGGTAGGAGCCATGTGGTCCCCGCTGCGTGGAGGCACGGGAACAGGAATGCTGGAACTGCGGAAGGCCGCAAAGATGGTGGGAGGAGACTATCATATCCACCCGACCGATCTTGCTTTTGAAAGAGGAACGCTAAACGTTCTGCTTGGGCCGACCTTGTCGGGCAAGACCTCGTTGATGCGTCTGATGGCCGGCCTTGATCGGCCGACGACCGGTACGATCCATTTTGATGGTGCTGATGTGACAGGTATGCCTGTCCAGAAGCGCAACATTGCGATGGTCTACCAGCAGTTCATCAATTATCCGGCATTGACGGTCTACGAGAATATTGCCTCGCCGCTGCGCATTGCCGGCAAGGATGCCAAGATCATCGATCTGGAGGTACGCAAGGCTGCCGAACTTCTGAAACTCGGGCCTTATCTCGATCGCACGCCGCTCAACCTCTCGGGCGGCCAACAGCAGCGCACGGCGCTTGCCCGTGCACTCGTGAAGAATGCGAGCCTTGTTTTGATGGACGAGCCGCTTGCCAACCTCGACTACAAGCTGCGCGAGGAACTGCGGCAGGAATTGCCGCGCATTTTCGCCCAGTCCGGCGCGATCTTCGTTTATGCAACGACGGAACCCTCCGAAGCCTTGTTGCTGGGCGGCAATACGGCAGCGCTCAGCGAGGGCCGGATCACCCAGTTTGGCCCGACAGTCGAGGTCTATCGCCATCCGCTCGATCTGACGACGGCGAAAACCTTTGCCGATCCGCCGCTGAATTTTATTGATCTCATCAAATCGGAAGGCAATTTCCTGCGCGATGGCGCTGTGATTTTTGCCGTGCCGCCGCATCTTCAGAATGTGCCGGACGGGCCGGCAACGATCGCGTTTCACCCGCATCATCTTGCACCAACCGCCCAGACGGCTGATTCGGCGCGGCTGACAGCACGGACACAGATTTCGGAGATCACGGGGTCGGAAAGTTTCGTGCATCTGCAATTTGCCGACACCCGCTGGGTGATGCTTGCCCACGGCATCCACAATATCGACCCGGACACGGATCTCTCCGTTTTCATCGATACGCGCCACCTGATGGCGTTCGGCGCGGACGGCCGGGCGATCACCACTGCCAGGCAGAGGGGCTAGGAGAAGATCATGGCACGTATCACCCTCGATCATATTCGACATGCCTATGGGCCGAACCCGAAGAGCGAGAAGGACTACGCTCTCAAGGAAGTGCATCACGAGTGGAACGACGGCGGCGCCTATGCGCTGCTCGGGCCTTCGGGCTGCGGAAAGACCTCTCTGCTCAATATCATTTCCGGCCTTATTCAGCCCTCCCAAGGGCGAATTCTCTTCGACGGACAAGATGTTACGAACCTGCCGACGCAGCAGCGAAATATTGCGCAGGTATTCCAGTTTCCGGTGATCTACGACACGATGACCGTCTATGACAATCTGGCTTTCCCCTTGCGCAACCGCGGAGTCGCGGAGTCTGATGTTGATCGTCGTGTCCGCGAAATATTGGAGATGATTGATCTTGCAGACTGGGCCAAGCGGCGCGCGCGCGGTTTGACGGCGGACCAAAAGCAGAAGATTTCGCTCGGCCGCGGCCTTGTGCGCTCGGATGTGAATGCGATTCTCTTCGATGAGCCGCTCACCGTTATCGATCCTCATATGAAATGGGTGCTGCGGTCGCAGCTGAAGCGGCTGCATAAGCAGTTCGGTTTTACGATGGTCTATGTCACGCATGACCAGACGGAGGCGCTGACCTTCGCCGACAAAGTCGTGGTGATGTACGATGGCGAGATCGTGCAGATCGGCACGCCGGCCGAGCTCTTCGAGCGTCCGAGCCATACCTTCGTCGGCTACTTCATCGGTTCTCCAGGCATGAACTTCATGCCAGCCAAGGTGGAAGGCCGCACGGTTCGGGTCGGCGAGCACGCTCTGACGCTCGACTATGCGCCAAAGACTTCGGCAGCGGCCAAGGTAGAGCTTGGAATCCGGCCCGAGTTTATCCGGGTCGGCCGCGAGGGCATGCCTGTGACCGTGAGCAAGGTGGAAGATATTGGCCGGCAGAAGATCGTCCGTGCGCAGTTTGCCGGCCAGCCGATCGCGATCGTCGTCCCAGAAGACGGGGACATTCCGGCTGATCCCCGGGTGACCTTCGAGCCGTCGGGTATCAGTATCTATGCCGACTCTTGGCGCGCCGGACCGGAGGCTTGATCATGGAAAAAACCTGGAACAACAAAGCGTGGTTTCTGGTCCTGCCGGTCCTCGTGCTGGTGGCATTCTCGGCCGTCATTCCCTTGATGACGGTTGTGAACTATTCCGTTCAGGACACGTTCGGAAACAACCAGTTCTTCTGGAACGGAACGGACTGGTTTACCGAAATCCTGCATTCCGACCGTTTCTGGGCCGCCCTGCAGCGAAATCTAATTTTTTCGTTGATCATTCTCGCTCTTGAGATCCCGCTCGGTATCTTCATTGCGCTCAACATGCCGAAATCGGGCATCGGCGTGCCGGTGTGCCTGGTTCTGATGGCGCTACCACTGCTGATCCCGTGGAACGTTGTCGGCACGATCTGGCAGGTGTTCGGCCGCAACGACATTGGTTTGTTCGGCTATTCCCTCAATGCCATCGGCATCGATTACAACTATGTGCAGGATCCGCTCGACGCCTGGGTGACGATCATCATCATGGACGTCTGGCACTGGACGAGCCTGGTCGTCTTGCTCTGCTATGCAGGCCTCGTTTCCATTCCGGATGCTTTCTATCAGGCAGCCAAGATCGACGGTGCGTCTCGTTGGGCCGTATTCCGCTATATCCAGCTGCCAAAGATGAAACGCGTTCTTCTGATCGCCGTGCTGCTGCGTTTCATGGATAGTTTCATGATCTACACCGAGCCTTTTGTCGTCACGGGCGGCGGTCCCGGCAACGCGACCACTTTCCTGTCGATCGATCTGGTCAAGACCGCCCTCGGACAGTTTGACCTCGGTCCGGCCGCTGCCATGTCGCTGATCTATTTCCTGATCATCCTGCTGCTTTCGTGGGTGTTCTACACCGTCATGACAAGCCACGACGCGGAGAATTGAAATGAGCGCCTCCAACGAAACGACAGCGAGCCGAAAAATCTCAGGCGTTACTGGTGTCGCAAGCGGTCTCTCCTCCGATGAAGTCAGCCGTCTGATGCGCCGGCGCGGCGAGGAATCGCGCTGGTGGTGGCTGGTTCCGACGATCTATATCATCGTGCTCCTGCTGCCGATCTATTGGCTCGTCAATATGAGCTTCAAGACCAATGCGGAAATCGTCAATTCTCTGACGCTTTATCCTCATAACCCGACGATCGCCAATTACGTGACGATCTTCACGGAGAAGGCGTGGTATTCCGGCTACATCAATTCAATCACCTATGTCGTGATCAACATGGTGATCTCGGTGGCAGCCGCGCTGCCGGCGGCCTATGCCTTTTCCCGTTATCGGTTCCTTGGTGACAAGCATCTTTTCTTCTGGTTGCTGACGAACCGGATGGCGCCGCCGGCGGTCTTTGCCCTGCCGTTCTTCCAGCTCTACTCAGCCTTTGGGCTGATCGATACGCACATCGCCGTGGCATTGGCGCATTGCCTCTTCAACGTGCCGCTTGCGGTCTGGATCCTTGAAGGCTTCATGTCCGGCGTGCCGAAGGAAATCGACGAAACGGCCTATATCGATGGCTATTCGTTCCCGCGCTTTTTCCTGAAGATCTTCACGCCGCTGATTGCGAGCGGCATAGGTGTCGCCTGCTTCTTCTGTTTCATGTTCTCTTGGGTCGAGTTGCTGATCGCACGAACGCTGACGACGACCGACGCGAAGCCGATCGCTGCCACCATGACCCGTACCGTCTCTGCATCCGGCATGGATTGGGGCTTGCTCGCCGCCGCGGGTGTTCTGACCTTGATCCCAGGGGCGCTGGTGATCTGGTTTGTGCGCAATTACATCGCCAAGGGCTTCGCCCTGGGGAGGGTTTGATGAGCTTTTCGCTTCCCGATTTTTCATGGATGGCGTGGACCTGGCCGACGGCCACTTTCTTCGTCGTTATCGCATTGCTGCTGATCGGCATGGGGGTCTGGGAATACGCCGCTCCGGGCGGCAATCCCCGGATCGGAATCCTGCGCTTCGAGACGACGCGCGGTGACCGGCTTTTCCTTTCGCTGCTCGGCAGCGCCTTTATCCATCTTGCCTGGCTTGGTCTCGCTGGATCAAGCCTCTGGTGGGCTCTCGCTCTCTCCGTTGTCTACGCCGTTGGCGTATTCCGTTACGTGTGAGGCAAACTGATGCAGATGGCCGGGGTTTTTCTGGCCGCCTGAGACGTGAAGACTGCAATCGCAAAACCCTGGGAGGATATCATGCGAAGGCATTTATTGACGACGACAGCAGCCGTGCTGCTGGCCATGACCGGGTCGGCCTATGCCGGCATGGACGAGGCAAAGACTTTTCTGGATAAAGAGATCGGCGACGTGTCGACGCTCTCTCGCGCCGACCAGGAAAAGGAAATGCAATGGTTCATCGATGCTGCGAAGCCTTTCCAGGGGATGGACATCAAGGTTGTTTCGGAAACCTTGACCACCCATAAGTATGAGTCCGAGGTTCTGGCTCCGGCCTTTACTGCGATTACCGGGATAAAGGTCACGCACGACGTCATTCAAGAGGGTGACGTTGTCGAGAAGATCCAGACACAGATGCAGACCGGGCAGAACCTGTATGACGGCTGGGTCAACGACTCCGACTTGATCGGCACCCACTGGCGCTATCAGCAGGTGCGCAACCTGACCGACTGGATGGCGGGCGAAGGCAAGGATGTTACCAACCCCGGCCTCGATATCGACGACTTCATCGGCACCAAGTTCACGACAGCGCCGGATAAGAAGCTCTACCAGCTTCCCGACCAGCAGTTCGCCAACCTCTATTGGTTCCGTTACGACTGGTTCAACGACGAGAAGAACAAGGCCGATTTCAAGGCGAAATACGGCTACGATCTCGGCGTTCCGGTCAACTGGTCGGCCTATGAGGACATTGCCGAATTCTTTACCGGCCGTGACGTCAACGGCAAGAAGGTCTTCGGCCATATGGATTACGGCAAGAAGGACCCGTCACTTGGCTGGCGCTTCACCGACGCCTGGCTTTCGATGGCCGGCAACGGTGACAAGGGTCTGCCGAACGGTCTTCCGGTCGACGAATGGGGTATCAAGGTCGACGAGAATTCGCGTCCCGTCGGTTCGTGCGTCGCGCGTGGCGGCGATACCAACGGCCCTGCATCGGTCTATTCGATCCAGAAGTATCTCGATTGGTTGAAGGCGTACGCACCGCCGGAAGCTCAGGGCATGACCTTCTCGGAATCCGGTCCGGTGCCGGCGCAGGGTAACGTCGCGCAGCAGATCTTCTGGTACACCGCGTTCACCGCAGACATGGTCAAGCCTGGCCTGCCTGTTATGAATGAGGACGGTACGCCGAAATGGCGCATGGCACCGAGCCCGCATGGCGTTTACTGGAAAGACGGCATGAAGCTTGGCTATCAGGACGTCGGTTCCTGGACGCTGATGAAATCGACCCCGACGGACCGTGCAAAAGCCGCGTGGCTCTATGCACAGTTCGTGACCTCCAAGACTGTTGACGTGAAGAAGAGCCAGCTCGGTCTCACCTTCATCCGCGAATCCACCATTCGCGACAAGAGCTTTACGGAGCGTGCTCCGAAGCTCGGCGGTCTGATCGAGTTCTATCGTTCGCCGGCCCGCGTCCAGTGGTCGCCAACCGGTACCAACGTTCCCGACTATCCGAAGCTGGCTCAGCTTTGGTGGCAGGCTATCGGTGACGCCGCTGCCGGCGCCAAGACACCGCAGGAAGCCATGGATTCTCTTTGCGGCGAGCAGGAGAAGGTCATGGGCCGTATCGAGAAATCGGGCGTCCAGGGTGATATCGGCCCGAAACTCGCCGAGGAGCATGATCTCGCCTATTGGAACGCGGATGCGGTGAAGAAGGGCAACCTTGCGCCGCAGCTGAAGATCGAGAACGAGAAGGAAAAGCCGGTCACGGTCAACTACGACGAACTCGTCAAGAGCTGGCAGTCGAAGTAAGGCGGACCTCGGCCGGAGGCAACGAGGCTTCCGGCCATCACTTCCCGCCACCGGCAGCAAGCCGGTGGCACCACAATCTTTCTCTCATGAAACGTCCGCGTCCTGCTGTCCCCGGCAGGAGCGGCTTCGTGCGAGCCGGAGACGGATATGAGCGGCTATATTCTTTCAATCGACCAGGGCACGACATCGTCGCGCGCGATCATCTTCGACGGCGACATGAAAACGGTCGGCTCGGCGCAGGCGGAGATCCCCCAATATTATCCGCAGCCTGGATGGGTGGAGCACGACGCCGCCGAAATCTGGCGATCCGTCGTCGATACTGTGCGCAGGGCGATTACCGATGCCGGTATTGATGCCGCCGACATTGCCGCGATCGGCATTACTAATCAGCGCGAGACCGCGGTCGTCTGGGACCGCGGGTCCGGAAAGCCGCTGCACCGCGCGATCGTTTGGCAGGACAGGCGCACCGCGGAAATGTGCGATAGCCTGAAGGCAGACGGCTACGAGAAGCTGTTCAGCGCCAAGACCGGGCTGCTGCTCGACCCCTATTTCTCCGGAACAAAGCTGCGCTGGCTGCTCGACAATGTCGATGGCCTGCGTGAGAAGGCCGAGGCCGGCGATGTCTGCTTCGGCACGATCGACAGCTGGCTGATCTACAATCTGACTGATGGACGCGTGCATGCCACCGACGCGACCAATGCGTCGAGAACGCTGCTCTATAATATCGATGACGGTGCCTGGGACGAGGAGCTTCTCGGCATTCTCCGCATTCCGGCCGCCATGCTTCCTGACGTAAGAGAATGTGCCGATGATTTCGGCCGCGTCGACAAGGCGCTGTTCGGCGCGGAACTTCCGATCCTCGGGGTCGCCGGCGACCAGCAGGCGGCGGGGATGGGCAATGCCTGCTTCGAGCCCGGCATGATGAAATCCACCTACGGCACCGGCTGCTTTGCCCTGTTGAACACCGGCCGGGATCGTGTTTCCTCCTCCAACCGGATGCTGACGACGATCGCCTATCGGCTCGATGGCGAGACGACCTATGCGCTCGAAGGCTCGATCTTCATCGCCGGTGCCGCCGTGCAATGGCTGCGCGACGGCCTCGGCATCATCGGCCAGGCATCCGAGGCGGGGGTGCTTGCCGCCAGGGCCGATCCCGGACAGCACGTCTACATCGTTCCGGCCTTCACCGGCCTCGGCGCCCCCTACTGGGATCCGGCCGCACGCGGCGCGATCTTCGGTCTGACGCGAAACAGCGGGCCGGCGGAATTCGCCCGCGCCGTGCTTGAATCCGTCGCCTACCAGACGCTCGATCTGCTGGTGGCGATGAAGAAGGACTGGGGCGTGAACCAGCTGGAAACGGTGTTGCGCGTCGATGGCGGCATGGCGGCTTCGGATTGGACGATGCAGTGCCTGGCCGACATGACCGGAAACCCTGTCGACCGCTCGGCGATCCGCGAGACGACGGCGCTGGGCGCAGCCTGGCTCGCCGGCTCGAAAGCCGGCATCTGGCCAGGCAAGCGGGATTTTGCGCAGGCCTGGGCCTGCGACCGCCGCTTCAGCCCTTCGATGGATGAGACCGAGCGGCAGGGCAAGATTATCGGCTGGAAGAATGCCGTATCCAGGATGATTTCAGACGCCTCCGCGGGATAGAACCGCTTCCGGCTCTTACGCGCCGGCGGCCTTTCTGTTGATGAAGCTCAGGGCGAGGACGGCGAAGATCAACGTTCCCGTGCCGACCTGCTGCCAATAGAAGTTCAGATCGGTCAGCAGCAAGCCATTGGCGACGATGCTGAGCAGCAGCGCGCCGAGAACGGTCCCGCCGACATTCGGCCGTCCGAGTGGGCTGAGCGTGGTGCCGATGAAGGTCGCGCCAATCGCATTCAGCAGGAAGGCATTGCCAGAGGAGGGGATGTAGGTGGTGACGGTTGCGGTCAGGATCAGGCCGGCGATTGCCGCGATCAACCCGACCAGGATGAAAGTCACCGCGACATGGGCCGGCGCGGCGATGCCGGAGTAGCGCACGACGCCCGGCTGGATGCCGATCGACAGGATGACGCGGCCGAAACGCGTGCGGGCAAAAACAACGGCAGCAGCGGCGATGACGACGATGGCAGCGGCAAGCGGCACCGGGAAGCCGGCAATCGTGCCGTGGCCGAGGAAACGGAAGGCTTCCGGCACGCCATTCGGCGGCAGATAGACCGGATTGCCGCCATTGGTCAGCAGTTGCTGAACGCTGCGGCCGATGAACAGCGTGCCGAGCGTGGCGAGGAACGGCGACACGCCGATCGCTGAAATCAGCAGCGCGTTGAAGGCGCCGACGAATGCTCCGGCGGCCAGTCCCGCGAGTGCGGCGACCGCCACCGGCTGTCCGGCGAGAACGAGCGAAACGAAGGCGAAGCTGGCAAAATCCATCGCCGTTCCCACCGAAAGATCGATGCCGCCCGACGCGACGGCGAAGGTCATGGCGACGGAGACGATGGCAAGCAGTGTGAAATTGTTGACCAGGATGCTCTGCAGGTTCGCAGGCGTCAGGAATGTCGGCGTGACCACGGAAAAGGCGGCAAATACCGCAACCAGGGCGAGGATCAGCCCATAGCGCACCAGGCCGCCGGCGATAAGACGCGGCAGGCCGATGCTGGCGGGGGGAGGGGTCTGGAGCGACATGGTCAGGCCTCCTGTCGGCGCAGCAGCGTGGTCGCGGAAACGACGATGAGAATGAGCACACCCTGGACGCCGCTGACCAACGTGCTCGAAATGTTCAGCAGCTGGAAACCGTTAACCAGGAAGCCGACCAAAAGGGCCGAAAGCAGCGTCCCGGTGACCGTCGGAACCAGCCGACGCGAAAAGACCGAGCCGAGCAGGGCCGTCACGACGACGGGCAACAGCATCTCGCCCGCGCCGGTCGTGCTGCCGCTCAGATAGGAAACCGACAGGATGCCGGCGATGCCGCCGGAGACGCCGCTGGCGACGAAGGCGCCGGCGAGCAGCCGGCGAAGCGGCAGACCGGCGGCACGCGCCGCATCCGGGAACTCACCGACGGCGTAGAGACGCAGGCCGAGCGGGGTATATTGCACGATCGCCGTGGTGATCGCCGTGAAGCCGAGGAGCACATAGGCAAGAACCGGAATGCCGAAAGGATCCGAGGCCGAAAGCGCCGACAGGAAGGGCGTCGAAGCCGGCAGCACGGTATTGCCGGTCAGGACCAACTCCAGGCCGGCGACGACATTCATGACGGCAAGCGTGGCCAGCAGCGGCACGATGCCGGCATAGACGACGGCAATGGCATTGACCGTGCCGATCAGGGCGCCGGTCAAGATTGTCGCGGCAATCGCCGTCGCATCGCTGTAGCCGAGCTGCGTCAGGCTCACATAGACGGCGGCGCTGAGGCCCATATTGGCCGCGAGCGACAGGTCGATGCCACCGGTGACGACATTGGAGCCGCCGGCAATCAGCACGATCGTCAGCCCGATGGCAAGCACGCCGGAGATGGCCGATTGGCCAAGCACGTTGCCGATATTGCCGATGCTGAGGAAATAGGGTGCGGTCAGCGAGAAGATGATCAGAATGGCGGCGAAAGCGATCAGCGATCCGAAGCGCAATGCCGCAGCGGCAAAATTGCCGACCGGCCGGGGCGGCGGTTCCACAGCGGAAAAACCGGAAGGCGCGAATTCCACTTCAGCCGACATGGCGATGTCCCTCGGATGATCCGGTCGATTGAGCGAGCACTGCATCCGCCGTAGTTTCCGACGATATGAATTCCCGCACCACACGTCCGCGGAAGAGCACCAGGATGCGATCGGTGATGCCGACGAGCTCGGGTAGATCCGAAGACAGCACGATGACGCCGGCGCCACGCGACGCGAGTTCGCCGATCAGCGCATAGATCTCGACCTTGGAGCCGATATCGACGCCGACTGTCGGCTCGTCGAGGAGATAGACCTCTGAGTGGCGGCTCAGCCACTTGGCGATGGCGATCTTCTGCTGGTTGCCGCCCGAAAGCGTGCGCAGCAGGGCATCGCGCCCATTGGTCTTCACCTGCAGCCGCGTAATCAGGGCATCGGCTTCTCTCTGTTCGCGTTTGCGATCGAGAAAGCCGAAACGGGTGAAGCGGCCAAGGCTGGAAAGGCTGATATTTTCCGCGACGCTGAGGTCGAGCGCGACGCCGTGGCGACGCCGGTCTTCCGGCACCAGGGCGATCTCGCGACCGGCTGCCTGGGCGGGATTGCTGAAATGGCCAGCCTTGCCGCTGATCTCGACACGGCCGGAAGCCGGGGTCTCCAGACCGAAGAGGGTGCGGACCAGTTCCTTTGCGCCGGAGCCGAGCAGGCCGGTGAGGCCCAGCACCTCGCCGCAGCGAAGCGTGAAACTCACGTCGCTATATTTCCCCGGCGCCGACAGCCGCTCGACCTTGAGGATTTCCGCGCCCGGCATCACCTGCGGCTTCGGAAACATCTCCTTGATGTCGCGTTCGACCATCAGCCGCGCGATCGCGCCAGCCGAAGTGTCCCCAATCGGCAGGGAGGCGACGTCCAGCCCGTTGCGCAACACGGTAACGTGGTCGCAGAGCTCTTCAATTTCGTTCAGGTAATGCGAGATATAGATGATGGTGACGCCTTCGTCGCGCAGACGGCGGATCAACCGGAAGAGGATATCCGCCTCGCGGCGTACCAATGCGGCTGTCGGCTCGTCGAAGACCAGCACCTTCGGCTGATTGAGGAGCTCGCGGGTGATTTGCACGATCTGCTTTTCGGCCGTCGACAATTCGCTGATCAAGGCGGCGTTCTGCAACCGGATACCGAAATAGTCGTTGAGAATAGCAGAGGCGCGACGTTGCATCAGTCGCCGATCGAGGAACGGTGTGCCCGATATCCGCGGTTCCCGGCCAAGGAACAGGGCTTCGCCGACGGTGAAGGTCGGCACCAGCAGCCGATCCTGGTGAATGAAGTGGATGCCGAGCCCTTCGGCAAGATGCGGTGTCAGCCTGTCGAATGTTTGCCCTTCGATCTCGATCCGGCCGCCATCCGGCTGGTGAAGACCGGCCAGCAACTTGATCAGCGTCGACTTGCCGGCGCCGTTCTGGCCGACGAGACCGTGGATGGTGCCGCGCCTGACGATCAGCGACGCACCGGCAAGCGCCTGCGCACCGCCGAAATGCTTGACGATGCCTTCAAAGCGGATGATGTCGTCGCGTGCCGTCACCGGCTGCTTCAACGAAATGGCCGTCATGTCGATCTCTCCGGGCGGGAAGATTGCGAGCGATCCGGCGATGACCGGACCGCTCGTGTTCAGTGTCAGCCGATGCCGAGCTTCTTGGTGACTTCGCCGACATTGGTCTTGTTGGCGAGTAGTGCCGGAACATAGGTCTCGCGCGGCAGGGTCTGGCCGGCGAGCAGCTTGGCGACGTTGCGGATGGCGGTGCGGCCGATTTCTGCCGGCTGCTGGGCGACATCGGCGCCGGCCGGCGAATTCGGATCGGCGATGAGCTGGAGCACTTCCGGGCTGCCATCGACGCCGTAGGTGCGGATCTCGGTCCGCCGGGCGGCCGCTAGGGCCTGGGTCGCGCCAAGCTGCGGAATGTCCCAGGCCGACCAGATCGCCTTGATCGAACCCTTTTCCGGATATTTGTTGAGGATCGCCGTGATCTGCGTGAAGGCGTCCTGCACGGTATTCGGGATGACGTCGCGCAGTTCCGGCTGGAGGATTTTGACCTTCGGGAAATATTTGACGACATTGACCAGCTGGTCGTAGCGGATCGCGCAGGGGGTTACGCCGTAGAAGCCGTTGAAGACGACGATATTGCCTTCGCCGCCAATATCGGAGACGAGCTGCAGCGCCAGGTCCTTGCCGATGCCCCAGTTATCGGAAGTGGTGTTGTTGATCGAATTGGTCGAACCGACGTCGACGGTCAGAACCGGGATCCCGGCATCGCGCGCCTTCTTCAGCCAGGGATCGATGACGCTGAGCGTGCCGAGAATTTGAACGATCGCATCCGGCTTTTGGGCAATCAGCGTCTGCAGCTGCGAGACCAGCTTGCCGTCGTTGCGTCCGGCATCGACGGCGATCGGCTCGCCGCCGAGGCGCTTTACCTCCTCGATCTGGGCATTATAGGCCTGCAGGTCGAAGAAGTGATCGGTGCCGGTTGCGCTGATGGCGATGCGCTTGCCTTTCAGCGACAGTTCTTCGCCCGCCGCAAAAGCCGGCTTCTGCCCGATGAGCGAAGCACCGGCGACGGCGACCCCGGCTGCGGCAGACAATTTCAGCAGATCTCGTCGTCCGAGACCGTTTTCAGACTTTTCGATACTCATCGTCATTCTCTCCAATTAATTATGTCTATAGATTAAATGGATTAATGCGGATGGATAGGAACGAATTTCCAAAAGAACGATCTCCGGGGGAAAGAGTGGACGGAACGAAAGCTCATCCCTGGCCGCGGTTTCCCGCGACCGAGAATGATTTCGGAGGCGTGGCGGTTTTCAGAGCGGTCAGATGAGTCTGCATTCACCGATCAAGAAGAACATGCACTGCATAATTCTTGCGCATGCGACCAAATTTGCTGAAGGCGAACTCCTGCCAGGCCGCGGTGCCGTGTGGCGCGACAGCAGGCGTAAAGTCACGATTTCATTGGCACCGTCGGGTTTTATGCTGCGAGGTTGATATCTAGCGCGAGCTTTGCTCCACTTGGCGCGCAACTTGCCTCTCTCCTGCCAGGGAGAATGAAACAATGCCCGACATCGACCCGCAGATTTTCTCAATAAGCCGGCCATCCCTCGGAGGCTACAAGGCCTTTGTTCAACGCGACATGATCGTCGAGACCTATCGCAGCGCCGCGGGGCAAATGGTTTCGAGGGGCTGCCTTCATAGAATTTCGATCAACCGCACGGCGCACGGCAAGTATGCCTATCGGCTTGGAAGCGGGGCATTCCGCAAAGTTGAGAGGCCGCCGTTCACCCTCGGATTTCAACCGGCCGCCACCGTCCTTGAAGTCGAGGGCGATGCGGCGGATTATATCTCGATCTTCCAGTCGCCAGCGCTTTACAGCGGCATCGGCGGCTCTCGCTTCGATCCCGAGCATTGGGATAGTGACGCGCTCAGCGCGACCACTGATCCGACAACGCTGCAGGTCGCCCTCTCCCTCGCATTTGCCGCCGAGAAGACCGGGCGCGACGACCTGCTTTTGATGCAGCATCTGGGGATGGCGCTCGCCTGCTGCGTCGTAAAACTGCTGGGCGCCAAACCTGAAGCCGGCGATCGTCCGCTGACATCGGACAATCTACGGCGTGTGATCGATTACATCGAGAACCTGCTTGGCAAATCCGATCTGAGTGTCGAGGAGCTGGCCGGGGTGGCCCATATGAGCCCCTTTCACTTCAGCCGGGAATTCAAACGGGCGGCCGGCTTGGCGCCGCATCGCTTCGTTCTGGAACGCAGGATCGAGCGGGCGCGACTTTACCTCGCCGATGGCAAGGAGACGCTCGCAAACATCGCTTATGCCACAGGCTTTTCCAGCCAGGCGCATTTCTCCAGCGTCTTTCGCCGTCTAATGGGGGCGACCCCGAAGGAATACCAGCGTTCGGTCCGTCTTTGAACCGGCTTTTGCCGATGACAGATCAGCAGCTTTGCGAAAGACAACCGCACGAATTTGAAATCTCTTGAGGCTGCGGTCTGCGAGGCTTTTCCCATCAGGAGGCCCATATGACCGCTTTTGCCCAAACCAATCCGATTACCGACATTTGCTTCCTGGTCGAGGATATCGACAAAGCATCGGCTTTCTATGTCGAGCGTCTTGGCTTCAAACCTCGCCGCCGGGCTCCCGGCTTTGCCGATTTCAAAGGGGCGGGCGTGACGCTGGCGCTCTGGGAGATCGAGCATATTGCCGAGAATACCGGTGTCTCAAGCCGCCGTGCCCCTCCAGGTGCGCACAAGGCCTGCGCGGCCATCGAGCTCGCCTCGCCAGAGCAGGTCGATGCTGCCTATGCGGAGCTGAAAGCTGCGGGCGTGCTCTTCCACGCGCCGCCGCAGGACTATGTCTGGAACGCGCGATGCGTCTATTTCGCCGATCCTGACGACAATCTCTGGGAAATCTATGCGTGGTCCGCAGGCGGCCCGATCGGTGACATCGACCCGCAATAGCGAGCGCAATCGGCCGGTCGTCCAACAATCCAACAAGGGGAAAGGCAAGCAGATGAACGGGGATGACAAACAAATCGTGGTCGGCAGGCGTACCGTCCTGAAGGGCGGAGCCTTTGCCCTTGCTGCAGCGACGGCAGGGATCAGCGTGTTCGTGCCGCGTCACTCGAATGCCGCCGTATCCAAGGTCGTCATCAAATATGACTGGCTGATGAGCAACGGACAGATCGGCGATATCGTCGCAGTCAAGCAAGGCCTGTTCCAGGCCGAGGGTCTCGACGTCGAGTTTTCCCCTGGCGGTCCCAATTCGGCAACGGTGCCGCCCGTGATCACGGGTGATGCGCAGCTCGGCCAATTCTCGGATTCGGCACAGCTTCTTCTAGCCCGTTCATCCGGCGTGCCGATCAAGATCTTCGCCTGCGGTTTCCGCATGGCGCCTTTCGCCTTCTATTCGCTGCCCAAGGCGCCGATCCGCACCGTCAAGGATATGATCGGCAAGCGCATCGGCATCCAGCCGACGGCCCGTTATGTCCTTGATGCCATCCTTCTGAAGAACAATATCGATCCCTCGAGCCTGACCATCACCAATATCGGCTTCGACATGACGCCGCTGATGACCGGCCAGGTCGACGCCGTGACCGGATGGATCACCAACACGGAGGCCCTTTCCATCATCGGTCCCGACCGCATCGATCTGATGATGAAGGATACGGGCCTGCCCTCCTATGCCAACGTCTATTTCGCCACCGACGATGCCGTGAGCGGCCATGCCGAGACATTGGCAAAGGTGCTGCGCGCCGTCGCCAAAGGCTGGGCCTGGACGCATGAACATCCTGAAGAGGCGGTCAAACTGGCGGTGGAGGCCTATCCGCAGCTCGATCTTGCCGTGGAGCTGAAGACGGTGCCGCGTATATTGTCACTGAGCTTCGACGCGACGACAGGCAAGGACGGCTGGGGCAGCTTCGATCCGGCCGCGCTTGCCGAACAGATTTCCGTCTACGACAAGATCGGCCAGTTCAAGAGCGGCGCGCCGAAGCTGGAGGACTGCTATACGACCAGGATCCTGGAAATGACGGCAGGTGACCGTCCGAAGATTGCGTGAGAGCGGATTTGCCTGAAGCAGCGGCCATCGAAACCAAGGATCTGGCTGTCGGTTATGCCGGCGCTGTCGAGACGACCCGCATTCTGTCCGGCGTCGATCTCACCGTCGGCAGGGGCGAGTTTCTGACCATTCTTGGTCCTTCCGGCTGCGGCAAGTCGACCTTGCTGCGTGCCGTTGCGGATCTTCTCCCGCCGCTTGACGGGCGGCTGTCGGTGCTCGGCAGGACAGCGTCGGAGGCGCGCCGGCGGCGCGAGGTCGCCTTCGTCTTCCAGGACGCGACGCTGCTGCCGTGGCGGACCGTGAGAGAGAATGTCGCGCTGCCGCTGCAGGTGGGGAAGAACAGCGTCTCGCGATCGGTCGATCCGCGGCCCGACCACTGGATCGAACTGGTCGGCCTGTCGCATCTGGCCGATCGCTATCCGCATCAATTGTCCGGGGGCCAGCGCCAACGCGTCGCCATAGCGCGCGCGCTTCAATGCGAGCCGGATATCTTGCTCATGGACGAACCCTTCGGTGCGCTCGACGAGATCACCCGTGAACGACTGAACGACGAGCTTCTGGACGTCTGGCGCCGGACCGGCACGACCATCCTGTTTGTCACCCACAGCGTCGTCGAGGCGATCTATCTCGGCGGGCGCGTGCTGGTCCTGGCGGCCAATCCGGGCCGCGTTCAGGCGCTGATCGACCTTGCACCGCTGAAGGACGAGCGTGGGCTCTGTCGGCGCGAGAGCCTCGATGTCCAGGAGACAGCTGCCCATCTGCGCCAATTGCTGCAGCAGGGGAGTTCGGCTGCATGACGCATCGTCGGCTATCCCTCACCGAGGCAATCGGCCTTCCAGTTATCGGCGCCCTCTCGCTGCTTTTCGCCTGGCAATGGCTGGTGCCGGCGCTCGGTATTCCGGCCTATATCGTTCCAACGCCGCTGGCGATCCTGCGCACGCTCGGAACGGAATGGCGCTTCCTTCTGTCGAATGCGATCCCGACATGGGGTGAGGCGGGCCTCGGCTTCCTCCTGGGGAACGGTCTCGCCGTGATCATGGCAATTGCCTTTGTCTATAATCCGCGCCTCCAGGCCGCCTATTTTCCCGTTGTCCTGCTCTTCAACACCATTCCCGTGCTGGCGCTCGCGCCGATCATCATCCTCATCTTCGGCCTCGGCATGCTGCCAAAGGTCATCATCGCCGCTCTCATTTGCTTCTTCCCAACCCTGGTGAATACCGCCCGGGGCCTCAATCTGGCGACTGCGAGCGAGCTTGACCTGATGCATGTGCTTTCGGCGAGCGGGTGGGAGACGTTCTGGCGCCTGCGCGCCCCACGCTCCGCCCCCTTGCTCTTTGCTTCGCTGCGCATTTCGGCAACCACCTGTGTGATCGGTGCGATCGTCGGGGAGTGGATCGGCTCGAACCAGGGGCTGGGCGCCGTCATCATCCAGTCGACATTCAACTATCAGGCGGAAAGGCTCTTTGCCGCCGTCGTGCTCGCCTCTTTCTCCGGCATCGTCTTTTTTGCCGCTGTTGCCCAAATCGAGCGGACTTTCCGTCGGCTGCAGCCGGGGCAGAGCTGAAAGCGTTCAATTCGGGCAACATATCTCTATGACTAGCGCGTTGCCCGGGCAAACAGGGGATGCCTGAAACGCTAACGCTTTCCAGCATATTGCAAGGCCTCCCGCTTTGTCTGCGGGAGGCCTTGTTTCCGCTATTCGTCCATCGTCTCCCGGATGTCGGAGAGATCGATGCCATGAGTGTCGAACCACCAGTCGGGACTCATCTCGGAATGGCGGTCACGCAGACGCAGATATTGGGCGCGCAGGCGCTTCTGGCGTTCGACCTCTTCCGCGAAAAATGGATGATCGAGCGTGCCGCCCATCTTGTGGATGCGACGGAGCAGTTTTCGCAAGACGTAACCTTGCTCCTTGTTGCCCGGCCGGTAGCCGCTTTCCACGATTGTCATGACCGTCTCGCACAGCGTTCCGAGCGCATCGACTTGCGGCGTCCCGTTGACGATCATGTCGAGACGCTCGAGACCGAAGCCGACGTCAATGCAGGTTCCGAGCGGATTGACGATGTTTCCGATCTCGACGCCATCCTTGTAGAACTCAGTGCAGTATCCGCTGATGCTGCCATCGCTCCACATGCATTCCGGATCCGGCACGACGGGCACGCGCCCGCCATAGAGCGGTGTCCATTCCACCAAGCGGTCGGGATGGATCGTCACATGATCCGGCACAAGTCCAAGAGTTGCTAGAAACTCGAGCCAGAAATCGATGGCGTTGCCGACGGTCATTTCCCGGAATGAGAAAAGGCCGAGCATAGTGAAGTGGAGAAGGTGAGTTCCGTCGCCGATCTCGTCGAGGTCGCCCATGCGCAAGCAGGCCTGGCTGTTTGCGACTGTTCCAATATATGAGGGATCGGAGAAGAGGGGCTTGTACTGCTGCATTCCAGCGCTGCAGAAGAGCGTGGTATCGTCATGCGGCCGTACGGATTCAATGCGTGTGAAATCGACGCCTTTGGCAAGGCAGAAGTCTTGGTATTGCTGGATCAGGCGTCCCGCGGTGACATAGGCAACCTCCTTTTCTGTTCGTGTGCCTTCTGGGAGGATAGCGATCTAATGCGCCTGCGGCAATCCGCTGCTCGGCTGGCGAGGATCAAAAACCGGAACGGTGCACTTGATAGCAGGCTCACATGAGACTAAATATAGCCTCAAGTGAAAAGGAGCCGTTGCCATGATGGGATTTGCCGGTATCGCCGATGTTCTCGGGCTGCCCGCCAGGGAGCCAGTATCGCGTTCGGCCTTCGGCCTGCTCTCCAGCATCGAGGAAGGATTGCCGGTCAAGGCGCTTGACCGCATGGCGCTGCTTCTGGCGCCTGATGATGCCCAGTTCAAATACCGGCTGGTTCCGAAGGCCACCTATGAACGGCGCAAATCCAAGCATCGGCTCTCCTCGGATGAAGGCATAAAGCTTGCCCGTCTCGCGCGTGTCTGGGGCCAGGCGCTCGATGTCTGGCAGACCGAGATCGAGGCCCGCGATTTCCTGTTTCGGCCGCATGCAATGCTTGAGGATAAGCGGCCGATCGACGTGGTCATCCAGAGCGAGATCGGCGGCGAGCTCGTGCTCGATATTCTCGGAAGCCTGAAATACGGCAGCGCTGCGTGAGCGCACAGGTTCTTGATCGTACGCTGACATCCGTCCGCATCGGAGATCCCAGTGGAACCTATCCGATCTTCGACGCCACCGGCTCGACCATCGCGCCGGGGCGGTGGAACACATCGGGCAGCCCGATCATCTATACGAGCGAGCATTATTCGACGGCGCTGCTCGAAAAGCTCGTCCATGGCAGCGGGCGGCTGCCACCCAATCAGCACTATGTCACGATCACCCTACCGCGTGGGCTAAGCTACGAGGTCTTCTCCGAGCCCGCGCTGCCCGGCTGGGACAGCATGCCGGCAAACGTCAGCAAGGTTTTCGGCGAACGCTGGTGCCAGGAAAAGCGCAGCGCCATCCTGCTGGTCCCAAGCGTCGTCGCCCGCGTCGACCGCAACATGCTGATAAACCCGGCCCACCCGGAATTCCGATTGATCACAGTAAGCCTCCACCAACCGGTCTTCTGGGATCGTCGCTTGTTCGGCATGTGACGGGTTGGCGGTGCAATCAACGTTTCCGCAGAGCAGATCAAAACGCCGGACAGATGAGGCTTGGTCAGCAGATCATGATGCCGCCACCAAACGCACCGACAAGAGCTCTCGGCCCGACGTAGCCAATGCCTTTATCCAAAGGCACAGAAGGCCATTTTAAACGAGGAGGTGGCTGCCTCGACTGCTCACGCGTCCGTCTCCCATGGATTTATCACCGTTGCGCCGGTGTCGTCGAAATCGCCGACATTGCGAGTGACGACAATCAGATCATGAACGATCGCGGTTGCGGCGATCAGCCCGTCGATATCGCCACGCGGCCAGATGGCGGCGAGGCGGCCCCATTCGACGGCGATCTCGTCGGTCACCGGCAGGATCCGGTCGCCATGATCATAACGCAGCTTGCGCAGCCACTCGGTGAGATGCGCCGCGGTCTTCGGATCCGACTTCTGTTTGAGGGCAATGCCGCGCATGATCTCGCCAAGCGTCAGCGCGCTCAGGTGGATGGTGAGCGGATCGATGGAGCGCAGCCAGGAGACCGCCTGCGGCGTGCCGCGTCGCGCCTCCGAGACGATGTTGGTGTCGACCAGATACATCAGAAGGCAACGTCGCGGCTTGGGGTCTTGTTGCGTGCTTCGACCGCATCGGCGAACTCATCGTCCCAGGCGGGGCCATCGAGCAGGTCGTCGACGAGCGTCGGCCTGCCGGCGCGCAGGGCGTCGTAGTCGCGGGCGGACAGAACGACGGCCGCGCGTTCGCCACGCACGGTAACCACCTGCGGCCCTTCTTGTCGGGCCTTCTGCACGACCTTCGAAAATTGGTTCTTGGCGTCCTGCAGTTGCCATTCCATCGATTCTGCTCCTGGCTAGACTGTCTAGCTATGTAAGCGAGGAATGCCGACGCGTCAACGGCGGGACCTTCCTGAACGACAGAGTCCGGTTCTGCTATCAGGTGTTTTAAAGAAGTTCGAAATCGTTGTGTCGGCGATCGGCGCCAGTCGGCCCTTCTGGAAGCTCCGATCACGCTCTCTGCCGCGGCGAGCGGGCCATCAGCCTGGCATAGGCGATGGCCGACAGCATGTTGACGTGGTTTGCCTTGCCGGTGCCGGCGATGTCGAAGGCGGTGCCGTGATCGACCGAGACGCGGTCGATCGGCAGGCCGAGCGAGACGTTGACCGCCGTGTCGAAGGCGACGAGCTTGATCGGGATATGGCCCTGGTCGTGATACTGGGCGATGACGAGATCGAAAGCGCCATTATAGGCGCGGGCAAACACCGTATCGGCCGAGATCGGGCCGACGACGTCGATGCCCTTTGCCCGCGCCTGCTCGACGGCGGGCGCCAGGAATTCCGTGTCCTCGGTGCCGAACAGGCCGTTTTCGCCGCAATGGGGATTGAGGCCGGCGACGGCGATGCGCGCCGTCTTGCCGAGCCGCAGGAAGTGCCTATGGCCGGCTTCGATGGTCGCCAGCACCCGCTCGGTCTTGGCGCGCTCGATCGCACCCTTCAGCGAGATGTGGGTGGAGACGTGGATGGTGTTCAGCCGCTCGGAGGCAAGCAGCATGAAGGAGCTCTTCGACCCGGTGAGATGCGCGAGCAGCCCGGTGTGACCGTCATGGTGATGGCCGGCGAGGTTCATCGCTTCCTTGTTGATCGGCGCGGTGACGATGACGTCGGCTTGACCCGACATGGCGAGATCGACGGCGCGGGTGATATAGCGCACCGAGGCATCGCCGGCGACGGGGCTGACCCTGCCGATTTCGGGTAGAGCCGCGCCGAGCGCGACTTCGTCGACCGCGATCCTGTCGTCACCGGGTGCATCGGCAGGCCCGAACCGCAGTCCGGTGCCGGTGACGCGGTCGGCGCGCTCCAGCGCTTCGACATTGCCGACGATGACGAAATCGCGGCGCTCCTCCCTCGGAAGGGCTGCGAGCGCCTTGACGATCACCTCGGGGCCGACGCCGGCCGGATCGCCGAGCGTTACCGCGACTTTCGCATTCCTGTCCATCGATCGAATTCCTTCTGAAAACTTTGTGGCTTAAAAAGCGGCCGCATAAATCGAGCGAATGTCGGCGCGCGTGAGATCGCGCGGATTGTTATCGAGCAGACGGCGAATGGCAAAGGCGTCTTCGGCCATGGCGTCGAGATCGCTTTCCGGCACGCCGAGACCGGAAAGTTTCATCTCGATGCCGAGTTCGGCGCAGAAAGCGTAAGCCGCATCGAAGACGGAGGTGACGTTGCCGGAGGTTTCACACCTAAGCGCTTCCATCACCGCCTTGGTTTTCTCAGGCGCGGACGGTGTATTGAAGGCGAGGACATGCGGAAAAATCAACGCATTTGCCGCGCCATGGGCGACATGCCAGCGCGTGCCGAGGGGATAGGCGAGCGCATGGCCGCCGGCGGTGTTGACCGGGCCGAGGCAGAAGCCGCCGTAAAGCGAGGCGAGCGAGAGGCCGGCGCGCGCCTCGGCGTCATTGCCGTCCTTGACGGCGCGGGCGAGATATTTGCCGACGAGCCGCGTTCCCTCGATCGCATAGATGTCGACCATCGGATGGGCCTTGCGGTTGGTGAAGGCCTCGACGCAATGGGCCATGGCATCGACGCCGGTGGCGGCCGTCGTGCGAGCCGGGACGCTGAAGGTCAAAGCAGGATCGATGACGGCGATATCGGCCAGCATATGCAGGCTTTCCACCGCAAGCTTTGCCATCGTCGCCGGATCGGTGACAAGCGCACGGATGCCGGCCTCGCTGCCGGTGCCCGAGGTTGTCGGCACCTGGGCGAGCGCCGCCTTGCGCGGCCCATGCACCTTGTTCGGACCGACGACTTCGTGCAGCGTCTGGGTGGAGCCGGCAAGCACGGCGGCAAGTTTTGCCAGATCCATGGCGCTGCCGCCGCCGAAGCCGACAATCAGCTCGGCATTGGCGGCGTTTGCCGCCGCCAGGACTTTTTCGAGATTGGCTGTATCCGGTTCGGGCGTCACTTCGGCAAAGACCTTAACCTCGCCCTTCAGCTCCAGCACGTCGATGCGCGAAGCGTTGAAGGCATCGGAGATGACGAGCGTGCGCCGATAGCCCTTTTCGGCCGCCCATTTGCCGAGCTTTCCCGCCGTGCCGACGCCGAATTCGATCAGATGCGGCCGAACTATCGTGATCGGCGAATCCAAGCTGGCCATGAACCAGTCCTCCCTGCAAGATCTTGCGGCAATATCCTCGCCCTCTTTAATGTAAAGTTGTAAGATCAATGTCAAGCCAGCATTCCCCAGAGCAGAAGTTTTTATCATCTGACGTGCGCTCGGAGGCGCTTCAAAGGGGCATTGCCGTTCCAATATCGATATATATATTAGTGTGTTATGAAATCTGCCGTGGTGAAAACGGCATTTCAGACACCTCTGGCCGATCATCTTTGCGACGGCAGTGAATAATCCGGGCCTGTTGTCAATTTCCCCATCAGTAAACCCGCAGCCGTCGCCATCCTGCATCCTTTCGCGTGCGATCGAATGCAGGTTTACAATTTTCCGGCTGCCGCTTTGCTCATGGCAGGGATTGCGGGACGAGGCTGATATATTTGATGGCGCGCCGGTAGTAGGTGTAGGCGATATGGAGCGTGCCGTCGTCGCCCTGGACGATCGAGGGATAGGAGAATTCGCGGTTCAGCGACTCCTTCGAATTGTTGCTGAGGCAGAAGCCGTCGCCGGTATCGAGATCGATGCGATGCGGAAAGCTCTTGCCGCCATCCCTTGATATCGCCAGGCTCAGCGGCGCACGCGGAGCACCCCAGACGGCCTTGCGTGTGCTGCTGTCGGCAACGACGGCGGTCTCTCCACCCTCGCCACCCTCGATTTCGTCATAGAGAGACTGACGCCGTGCATCCGACATGCTGGCATTCGAATGGTTGTAAACCATTGCGATTGCTCTATCATTCAGGATTGTGGCCTGGATCGAGGAGTTGTTGTTCGGCAGTTCGGCGGACTCGGGTGCACTCCATGTCTCGCCGCCATCGGATGATCGGCTGGACAGGATGTTTTCGGCGAAACGGTTGCGGTAAAAGGCGATCATCTCGTCGCCGCCAAGCGGCAGGATGTTCATGTGCACCGCGCCGATACTGTCTGGAATATCGTGCATTTGCCAGCTCGCGCCGCCATCACGCGACATCAGCACGGCTGCCGTATCGGCATCGCCGCTCCAGCGCTGGCCGTTCAGGCCGACGCAGCGGAAGATCGGAAGCAGCCAGTCGCCCCTGCCGTTGACGACGATCTGCTGGCGAACGAAGGTGCCGGGACTGTCACAGAGGATACGAACCGGGCCGAAGGTCTGGCCGCCATCGCCTGAAACCCGGAATTTGACAACAGAGCCGTCCTGATTTCCAGAAGTCTGCGAGGTATAGAGCAGCCATATTTTTCCGTCCGGAGCATTGAAAATCAACGGGTTCTGTTCGGATTTCTCCGGGTCGTCGCTCATTTTTTCCGGCACGGACCATCGCTCGGCGCCCGGCGCCAGCCGCGACATGTAAATCGAGATGTCACCCATGCCCTCCATCGTGCCGCCGAACCAGACGCAGGTCAGCGTGCCGTCGGGCAGAAAGGTGAGATTTGCGGCATGGTTCTGGATGCAGGGGGAGGGTAGATAGGCATCCGCGCGACCCTCGACGATGGGGTGAGGGGCGATGGCCCCGGTCATCAGGGCCGGAACGGCTTCCGGAGGCAGGCCGGTAAAACTCATGACGGATCTCCTCAAGGCAGCTTGGCATAGCTTTCGGCGAGTGCGGCATAGTCGGCATCGCCGAGCGGCATCAGCGGCGCGCGCGTGCGCTTCCAGGCGGGATTGCCGGTCTTCAGCCCCACCATCGCCTTGATGGTCGGGATCTGGACGTAAGAGTTGGAAAGCGTGCGATAGGCGTTGATGCGGGCCTGCGCCGCCTCGACATCGGCGGCGTGCGCCTCGTCATGGACATGGTCGTAGACGGTGCGCAGCGAATTCGCCACGAGATTGGAGGTTGCGGTTATGCAGCCTGCGCCGCCCGCCTTCAGCAGCGGCAGCAGCAGCGGGTCGGCGCCCGCCAGCACAGAAAAACCCGGATACGCGGCGATAATCGCCTGCATATTGTTGAAATCGCCGGCAGATTCCTTGATGCCGACGACCGTTTCCGGGAAGGCTGCAATCAGCCGTCCGATCAGCGGAATGGATAGCGGAACGCCCGAGACCTGTGGAATATGATAGAGGATGACCTGCAGGCGGGTGTCGGCGACCTTTTCCAGAACCTGCGAATAGGCGGCGAAGAGACCGTCGTCGGAGACGCCCTTGTAGTAGAAGGGCGGCAGCATGACCACCTTGGTGACGCCAAGCGACAGCGCGTGCCGGGTCAGTTCCACGGTCTCGGGAATGGCGACGACGCCGGTGCCCGGCAGCAGTTTGTCGGCAGGAATGCCGGCCTTCAGTGCCGCTTCCAGAATGGCGCGGCGCTCGGCGCCAGAGAAGGAATTGGCCTCGCCCGTTGTGCCGAGCAGCGCCACGCCATGGCACCCCTCGGCCAGCAACTGCCGGCAATGGTCGGTGAAAAGGGCGAAATCCGGCCTGTTGTCTGCCGTCAGCGGCGTTGCGGAGGCGCTGAAAACGCCGGTAATCCTGTGCTGGCTCATTTCCGCCCTCCTCGGCGCGTCCTGTCTTGCCGATCCGTGTTCGAACCGGGGGGCTGCGCATTGCAATTGTCATCGGTCTGTCGTGATGGAGTGCAAAGAACTTTTATATTGCCGCGCTTTTGTCAAGAAGACAAAATGCCGTGACGCCGCTGCAGAAAGTTATCTATCTGTTATAACTCATATATTTTCAGGAGAAAATTTTGTTCGAACTGAAAATGCGATTTTTTGTTGACATATTTACAATAACGAGAGAACGATACGGAACGGATTGTGCTGCGCCTGGCAGGTGCAGGGAGAGCGCTGCCGAATTCACTCTGGGAGGAATGCCATGTCTGATCAATCGGATAAAACGAATATATCACGTCGTAACGCGCTGAAGCTCGGCCTTGCAGCCGGCGTCGGCCTCACCGTATTCGGGATGAATGCCCGCATCGTTATGGCCGAGGAAGGCCAGGTCCTGAAGGTCGCAAATCCGGCCTTCGACCAGGACTGGTCGCCGCTGCGCGGCGGCGGCAGGACGTTCCGCTGGAATTCGATCTGGTGGGCATCGCCGATGTATTTCGACAGCGAAGGCAATATCAAGCCCTACGTCTTCACCAGCTGGGAATCGGCCGACAATACCGTTTGGACCTTCAAGCTAGACCCGAAGGCCGTCTTTTCCGACGGCAGCAAGATCACCTCGGCGGATGTCAAGGGATCGTGGGAAGTCTCCTCGATGCCCAACACCAAGAACCAGCGCGCCGACCAGGTGCTCAGCAGGGTCAAGGGTTACGCCGAAATCGCCGCCGGCTCCGGCACGGAGTTGACTGGTGTCGCGACACCCGACGAGGGAACGGTCGTGGTGACGCTTGGTGCCGCAGACCCGATCTTCTTCATGCGCCTGGCAAACCACATTGCGCCGATCACCAAAGCATCGCAGTCGCGCGGCAGCGACGGCGAGGAGATCATCGATTGGTATAAGCCCGACAGCAAGCCGGTCTTTTCCGGCCCATTCAAGCTGACGAGCATCGATATCGACGCCGGCAAACTCTCTTTCGAGCCGAATGAGAACTTCTTCGGACCGAAGCCGAAGCTTGCCCGTATTGATATCACCTCGATCGAGGACAACGTCACGGCGACGTCGCTGATCAAATCGGGCGAGTTCAACGCCCATACCGAACTCGTCACCTCGACCATCATCCAGGATCTCGGCCCAGAATTCTCGGCCGGCCCGCTGATCCCGACCAGCCAGCATTTCTGGTTCAACATCTCCCGCGCGCCGATGGACGATCCGAAGGTCCGCCAGGCGCTGATCATGGCCGTCGATCGCGACGGCCTGTTCAAGGCGTCCTATCCCGACGGGCCGCACAAGAAAGCCGACCAGATCCTCAACTCGGTTCCGGGTGCGGAGAATTCCGGTTTCGAGCCTTATCCCTATGATCCGGCGGCGGCCAAGAAGCTGCTTGCGGAATCGACCTACGGCGGTCCAGAGCGCCTGCCGAAGATCCTCTTCGTCGGCATCTCGGGGCCAGCCATTCAGGCTGCCGCCCAGTTCATTGCCGAGCAGTGGCGCCAGAATCTCGGCATCACTGCCGTCGACATGAAGCCGCAGCAGGACTCCTATGCGGGTCCGGATCAGAACTCGGTCCAGATCTTCCGCGACGACGTCGGCACCCGCGTGCCGGATGCCGTCTCCTATCTGGCAGGCAGCATCGCCTCGACCTCGTCGAACGCGCAGAACAAGCTCGGCGGCTACAAGAACGACAAGGTCGACAGTGCCCTAGCCGAGGCGACGACCAAGGCTGCAGATGATCCGCAGCGTATCGCTCTCGCCCAGGAGGCCCAGAAGGCGTTCCGCGAGGATTGGGCCTTCATTCCATGGTATTCTCAGGCGATGTCGCGCTGGGCCACCAAGGAGGTCAAGGGCCTGGAAAAGAACCTTGACTGGCAGGTCGTCGAACCGTGGAACATTTCCATCGGTTGATCGGCGGAAGCCGTCCCTGTCGGCGATAAACCGCGCGAAGGCCGCAAGGCCTTCGCGCACGTATCAAGAAGAAGAGATGCGATCGCAGCCAAAAGCGGGAACGCATCGAACAACAGGTGGGAGGTGGCCTTGCTGCGCTACGTGCTAACCCGATTTGCCATCTGGATTCCGTCCGTTCTGGTGGTGATGCTGGCCGTTTACGCGCTGGCCTTCTATGGCGCCGGCGATCCGATCAAGCTGATCTTCCTGCGCGCGCCGGGCGACGTCGCCTATAATCCGCAGCGCATCGAAGCCATTCGTGAAAGTGCCGGCCTCAACAAACCCTTCATCGTCCAGTTCGGCCTTTACATCTGGAATCTGCTGCATGGCCAGTTCGGCAATTCGCTGACCTCGGGTCGCTCCGTCTGGGCGATGGTCTCGGCCGCCGCACCCGTCTCCTTCCAGCTTGCCCTCTGTTCCATCATCCTGACCGCCGTCGTTGCGATCCCGCTCGGCATGATCGCCGCGCTCAACCAGAATTCGCGCATCGACTATGCCATTCTGGGCTCCGCACTCTTCCTTTGGGCGATCCCGGCCTATGTCGCCGGCCCGATGCTAATGGTCGGCCTCATCGTGCTGCTGCCGGGGGCGAGCGTGCCCTATGGCTGGGGCGGCATCTTCGATGTCCGTATCCTGCTGCCGCTGCTCGTCCTTTCCTTCCAGCCGATCGCGCTGATCGTGCGCCAGACGCGTGCCGCCGTCATCGAGGTCCTGTCGGAGGATTTCGTCCGGACCGCCCGCGCCAAGGGCGTACCCGAGATCATCGTGGCGTTGCGCCATATCTTGCGGCCGGTGCTGACGCCCGTCGTCACGCAGCTCGGCCTGATCATGATCACCATCGTCAATGGCGCGATCTTCGTCGAACTCGTTTTCGGCCTGCCGGGCCTCGGCCGGTTGACGGTGCAGGCGCTGATCAATTCCGATTATCCGGTCATTCTGGCGATCACGCTGATCGGATCATTTCTGGTGATGGTGTCGAACCTTTTGGTGGATGTGCTCTATCCGCTGCTCGATCCGCGCGCCAATGATTCAAGAAGGAGCCGCTGACCATGTCCGCCATCCCTCTTTCCACCATCGAAACCGTCGAAGAGCCGGTCAGCCTGTGGCGCGATGCCTGGTATCGGCTGAAGCGCAACAGGCTCGCCATCTTCGGCCTCGTCATCGTCCTGATCCTCGCCTTCACGGCGATCTTCGGGCCTTATCTCACGCCTTATGATTATTTGAGCCAGGACCTTAACGCCCGCAACGTCCTGCCGTCGATGAGCCACCTCTTCGGAACCGACGATCTCGGCCGCGACGTCTTCAGCCGCGTGGTCTTCGGCACACGCACCGCTTTCCTCGTCGCCATCATCGTCACCGTCTTCGCGGTGCTGATCGGCCTCGTGCTCGGGGCCGTCGCTGGTTTCTTCGGCAATCCGTTCGATCGCGCCATCATGTGGCTGACCGACGTGACAATGTCGGTTCCCAACCTGCTGCTCGTTGTCGTCATTAACGCCTCACTGAAATCGCCAATCAGCAAATGGATGGAGGCGCGTTATCTCGAGACCCTCAATCCATTCTACCGCGAAACCATGTGGGTGGATTTCATTCTCGTCTTCGGATCGATGGCGCTGATCTCCTGGCCGCCTTACGCCCGTCTCGTCCGCGCCCAGGTACTGTCGATCCGCAGCCGGCCCTATATCACCGCGGCCCAGGCGCTCGGCCTGTCGAACTGGATCATCATCAAGCGCTATGTCATTCCGAATGCGCTGGGGCCTTTGATCGTCTCGGTCAGCGCCGGCCTCGGCACGGCGATGGTGCTGGAAAGTGCTTTCAGCTTCCTTGGCGTCGGGGTCAATCCGCCGACGCCGAGCTGGGGCAACATGATCTCGGACGGCCTGCGTGTCTGGCAGCATTATCCCCACCTTCTCGCCGCTCCGGCGGCCGTGCTCGGCCTTGCCTCGGTTGCCTTCAGTTTCCTCGGTGACGGCCTCAACGACGCGCTCAATCCGCGGGGCAGCAAATGATGGACACGAAAAACACCAACCGCCTGCTCGATGTCAGGGGCCTCACAGTCGAAATCGATGGCCGCAACGGCCCCGCCATCGTCGTCGACGGCATCGATCTCCATGTCGACAGTGGCGAGACCCTTGGCGTCGTCGGTGAGTCCGGCTGCGGCAAGAGCCTGACCATGCTGAGCCTGATGCGGCTGCTGCCGAACAAGATCAAAGTAACCAAGGGATCGGCCACATTCGACGGCCGCGACCTGCAGACGATGTCGAATAGAGAGCTGCGCAAGGTGCGCGGCGGCGATATCGGCTTCGTCTTCCAGGATCCGATGACTTCGCTCAATCCGGTGATGCGCGTCGGCGACCAGATCTGCGAGCCGCTGATCTATCACCGCGGAATGAAAAAGGCGGCGGCCCGCGCACGCGCCGTCGAGCTCCTGCGGCTTGTCGGCATTCCCGGTCCGGAAGAACGGCTGCAGGCCTATCCGCATGAACTTTCCGGCGGCATGCGCCAGCGTGTGATGATCGCGATCGGCCTTGCCTGCAATCCGAAGCTTTTGATTGCCGATGAGCCGACAACGGCGCTCGACGTCACCATCCAGGCCCAGATCGTCGATCTGGTTAAGGATCTCAGGACCAAGCTCGGCATGTCGGTTGTCTGGATCACCCATGATCTGGCGCTGATCGCCGGCCTCGTCGATCGCGTCGCCGTGCTTTATGCCGGCACTGTGGTCGAAGATGCGCCGGTCGACGAGCTTTATGCCCGGCCGAGCCATCCCTATACGCGCGGTCTGCTGTCATCGATCCCGAAGCTTTCGGACCCGCCGGCAAGCCGGCTGAGCTCGATCGGCGGCACGCCGCCGGAGCCTGGCCGCCGGCCGAAGGGTTGCCCATTTGCGCCGCGTTGTCCGCTTGCCGAAACCATCTGCCACGAGAAGGTGCCGCAGCTCGAAGCGTTGAGCGGCAGCAGCAATCACCGCGCCGCCTGTTTCGTCGTCCAGAGAATGCAGGAGGCCGCGTGATGGGTGCTCAGCCGCTGCTCAAGATCGAAAACCTGGTCAAGCATTTCCACGTCAAGCTCGGCGCCTTTGGTGAGCGTTCGGCAACCGTCTATGCACTCGACGATGTCAACCTCGACATCATGGAAGGCGAGACGCTGAGCCTGGTCGGCGAATCCGGGTGCGGCAAGTCGACGACCGGCTTCACCATCCTCAACCTCTACAAGGCGACCAGCGGCAAGGTTGTCTACAAGGGCCAGGATCTGGCGACGCTCGACGAAAAACAGATGCGGCCCTTCCGTCGCGACCTGCAGATCGTTTTCCAGGATCCGTATTCGACGCTCAATCCGCGCATGACGGTGGGCGAGGCGATCGGCGAGCCGATCCTCTTCCACAAGCTCTGCACCAAGGCCGAACTGAAGGAGAGGGTGGCGACGCTGCTCACCGATGTCGGCCTGTCCACGCGGTTTGCCCAGCGCTACCCGCACGAGCTTTCGGGCGGCCAGCGCCAGCGTGTCGTCATTGCCCGGGCGCTCGCCTGCCAGCCGAAATTCATCGTCTGCGACGAGGCGATCTCGGCGCTCGACGTGTCGATCCAGGCGCAGATCATCAACTTGCTGCTCGATCTGCAGGAAAAATATGGGCTGACCTATCTCTTCATCGCCCATGATCTTGCTGTCGTGCGCCACATCAGCACTCGCGTCGGCGTCATGTATCTCGGGCGCCTCGCCGAACTTGCCACCCGCGAGGAACTCTTCGACAATCCGCTGCATCCCTATACCAGGGCGTTGCTGTCGGCCGTTCCGGAGACCGATCCCGAGCATGAGCGCACACGTCAGCGCCAGATCCTGCAGGGTGACGTGCCGAGCCCGCTGAACCCGCCGACCGGCTGTCGTTTCCACACGCGCTGCCCGATTGCCATGGATGTCTGCAGCAAGGTCATTCCCGCGTGGAAGGAGGCGAAGCCCGGCCATCTCGTCGCCTGTCACGCCGTCAACACCGGGCAGACCGTATGACTCTGAAGGCCGCCATCATTGCCGATGATCTGACCGGCGCGCTCGATACCGGCACGCCATTCGTCGAGGCCGGCCTTTCGGTTGCGGTCGCAGTCAACGTGGAGGCCACAGAGGATGCGATCGCCACCGGCTGTGACGTCGTCGTCGTCAACACCGCTTCGCGTGCGCTTGGCGAACCGGAAGCTGCCGAGAGGGTCCGCTTTGCGACCGCGGCACTTCATGGCGTGAAGCCCGCAGTCGTGATGAAGAAGATCGACTCCCGCCTGAAGGGCAATGTCGCGGCAGAAAGCCTGGCGCTGGCCGAAGCGCTCGGCCTGGAGACTATCCTCGTGGCGCCCGCTATTCCCGATCAGGAGCGCGTGACCTACAGAGGCTGTGTTGTCGGGCGCGGTGTCGACAAGCCACTGCCGATCGCCGATTTATTCGAGGGCCGCACGGGCAATATTGCTGTTGCCGATGCAAAGGACGATAGTGATCTCGACCAGATCGTTGCCGATCAGGACTGGCGGCTGACGCTTGCGGTCGGCGCACGGGGTCTGGGTTCCGCACTTGCCCGTCAACTCGGCGAGACGGGGCGGCAATCGGCGCCGGAATTTGCCGCGACCCGGCGTACCCTGTTCGCCTTTGGCTCGCGCGACCCGATTACCGCTACCCAGATGGACCAGCTCGAAGCCTCGGGTGTCCTGCGCATGGTGGTGGACGCGCCGATGGGGCAGGTCGAAGTCGGGGAGGGCATGGCGCTGCCGGCGCTGCTGCGTTGCAGCGGCGATATGACAGCCGATGCGGCACTGGTCGCCCGCCATTTTGCGGCAGGCGTCAGATCGGTAATCGACGATACCAGGCCTGACATGCTGATGGTCGGCGGCGGCGATACGGCGCTTGCCGTTTTCCAGGCGCTCGGGGTCAGAGTGCTGGCGCCGCAGGGCGAAATCGAGGCCGGCGTGCCGTGGTTCGATGTCACGGCAGGCGACGGGCGGCATTTTCGGTGCGCCGTGAAGTCAGGGGGCTTCGGCAAGCCCGATAGTTTGTTAAGACTGGTTCTTTGGAATCGGGCGGCATAGTAAGATACCGCCGGGGAGAATGACGTGGCTGAAGTGAATGGCGAATCTTTGAACGCGGAAGCCGGCCCACCGGGCAAGCCCGAACGCGGCAAGGCCGTCAAGCTGGTCGATCGCGTCTTCGACCAATTGCTCGAGCGTATCCGCGGCGGAAACTATCCGCCGGATTCACGCCTTCCCGGCGAGCATGAGCTTGCCTCGATGCTGGGTGTGTCGCGGCCGATCGTCCGCGATGCGCTGGCGCGCCTGCGCGATCAGGGCATGGTCTATGCCCGGCAGGGCGCCGGCACCTTCGTCAGCGCGCATGGATCGCCGACGACGCAGCTTGCCTATTCGCCGGTCAAGACGATCGCCGACATTCAGCGCTGCTACGAATTCCGCCTGACGATCGAGCCGGCCGCCGCCTATTTCGCCGCCAAACGCCGCAATGAGCAGGCGATCCAGAAGATCGCCAGCGCGCTTGCGGATCTGCGCGAGGCGACCAGCCATCAGCTTCACCGCACCGACGCCGATTTTCTCTTCCACCGCGCGGTGACGGAGGCTGCCAACAATCATTATTATACGGCCTCCATCGATGCGCTGAAGGCCCATATCGCCGTCGGCATGCATCTCCACGGCCTCTCTTTGCTCGGCCCCCGCCAGGGGTTGGAACAGGTCTATGAAGAGCATAACGCCATCTACAAGGCGATCGCCGATGGACGGCCTGACGATGCACAAAGACTGATGAAGGCGCATCTCGAAGGCTCCCGGGACCGTCTGTTCGAGGGCAGGGTGCTCGATCTGTCCTTCTGATGCCCATTCCCAGCAGTAAGTTCAGAAACGTCAGAGAGTCTCATCACGATGTTTTCGCGCCAGCCTCGGCGATGCCGATAAGCGCGCTTTTGATCATGCTGCCCTGATCGTCGGGATGCCGGAGACGTCTACCTCCCGTTCGGCGTGCCAAGCATCATAGGCAGCCTGCATGCGCAGCCATATTGCGGTGCCATCACCGAACAATTTCCCAAGCCGAGCAGCGACATTGGGCGAAACCGGCTTCTTCTCGTTCGGAATATCGTAGAGTTGCTGGCGCGAGATTCCGAGCAGATTGGCGATTTCCACCTTGGTTTTTCCCGCTGCAGGGATGATGTCCTCAAGCAGTGCCCCAGGGTGGGAAGGGCAACGCGTCGTCGGCCTCGTCGTTTCATATACGGGCATTAGGTCATTCCCCAGTCAGAGCCACCTCGATAATACGACAAGATCACATTTGACCTTTTGGTGCCAGTGATCGATCGTCAGCCGGATTGCTGTTTCCTGATGATGCTGAAGCAATCCAGGCGTCTTCGCCGATCAAGGGAACGAAGCGCACCCCGCCGAGATCTTCTTCCTCGAATGCGGCGGCGCTGGTGCGCGTGAACCGTTTCAGGCGCTGCCCTTCACCACCGCCGACCGGGATGATGAGCCGCCCTCCGAGGTTCAGCTGTTCTTTCAAGGCGGTTGGCACCTCGGGTGCGCCCGCGGAAACGATAATGGCATCGAACGGAGCGGCTTTTGCCAAGCCCTTGCTGCCATCGCCGACGCGAACGTCAATGTTGCGGTATCCCAGCTTCTCGAACCGTTCCCTAGCCTGAAGCGCCAGCTTTTCATGGCGCTCGATGGAGTAGACATGCCTTGCTATCCGGCTGATGAGGGCCGAAGCATAGCCGGAGCCCGTTCCGACCTCGAGCACTTTGTCACCGGCATTCAGATTGGCCTTTTCGAGCATCAGAGCCACGATGAACGGCTGCGAAATTGTCTGGCCCTCGCCGATCGATAGCGGTGCATCCTCATAGGCGAATTCCTCGGAGCCTGGAGGAACGAATTTTTCGCGCGGCACCGTGCGCATCGCTTCGGTCACGCCTAGATCGCGAATGCCGCGACGCGTCACGTGGTGCTCCACCATGCGATCTCGGATGCGCGTCATATCCATGGATCAGCTCCACTATCGCCGTTTGCATCTGCGGCAAACTTCTGGGCGGTGGAGAATGTAAAACAAATGGGCGACCGGAGAGTTCCTGAGATGCGCAGGCAGCGGAACGGAGCAGCTTGCTAGACGACTGACCAAAGGCGAAAATGGAGGAGGCGCTGGTCAATGGCAGCCTGATGCAGCCGAAGTGGCCGACGCCGTCCTTTTCATGCTGTCGCGGCCGCGTAATGTGATCGTCCGATCTGGTGATTCTGCCAAATAACGTGGATCTGTAAACCGGCCCAGACTGCAGTTAGCCTGATCCTTGCCGATTTCAAAGGAGAGACCATGAGCGACACATCTCGCATGCCAGAAGCGGACGCCAAACATGTCATCGGCGTCGACGTCGGCACCGGCAGCGCCCGTGCCGGCCTGTTCGACCTGACCGGCCGGATGCTGGCGTCCGCCAAGCGGAATATCACCCTGTTTCACGAACCGGGTTCGATGGTTGAGCAATCGAGCACCGAGATCTGGGCGGCCGTTTGCGCGGCAGTGCGCGACGTGGTTTCCTCGGCCGGGGTCGATCCGGCGTCCGTCATGGGGCTCGGGTTCGATGCCACCTGTTCGCTCGTCGTCCTCGGCGAAGGCGGCAAGCCGCTTCCCGTCGGGCCTTCGGAAGATCCGAACCGGGACATCATCGTATGGATGGACCACCGCGCCGTCCCGCAGGCGGAGCGCATCAATGCGTTCGGCCATGACGTCCTGCGTTACGTCGGCGGCCGTATCTCGCCTGAGATGGAAACGCCCAAGCTTCTCTGGCTGAGGGAAAATCGCCCCGAGGTTTTTGATGCCGCGTGGCAATTCTTCGACCTTGCAGATTTTCTGACCTGGCGGGCGACCGGCGATCTGTCGCGTTCGACCTGCACGGTCACCTGCAAATGGACCTATCTCGCCCATGAGAAGCGCTGGGATGGAGATTATTTTCACCAGATCGGCCTCGGCACGCTCGCCGATGAAGAGTTTGCCCGCATCGGGCAGGCTATCGTCGAGCCCGGTTCGGCTCTCGGTCGAGGATTGACCGCGGCTGCAGCCGGCGAGCTCGGCCTGAAGCCGGAAACGCCCGTCGCTGCCGGACTGATTGATGCCCATGCGGGCGGAATCGGAACCGTTGGCACGGGTGCCGGTCCACAAGCCAATCTGGCCTATGTTTTCGGCACTTCCTCCTGCACGATGACATCGACAGCTGAGCCGTGGTTCGTGCCCGGCGTCTGGGGGCCTTATTATTCGGCCATGGTGCCGGGACTATGGCTGAACGAGGGTGGCCAGAGTGCCGCCGGCGCGGCGATCGACCAGTTGCTCTCCTTCCATCCGGCTGCCGCGGAAGCGAGGGAGCTTTCGAAGAGCGCGGGTGTTCCGCTGCCGGTTTTGCTCGCGGATATGGCCGCCCGAAAAGCGGGCCGTTCTTCCGACGCCGTCACGCTTGCGGCCGGATTGCACGTCGTTCCCGAGTTCCTCGGCAACCGCGCGCCCTTTGCCGATCCGCATGCCCGCGCAATCATTGCCGGTCTCGGGATGGAGGACGATATCGGCGGCCTGGTCTCCCTTTATGTCGCAGGGCTTTGCGGTATCGGCTACGGCCTCAGGCAGATCATTGAGACGCAGGCCGATGCGGGCGTTACCATCGAAAATATCGTCATCAGCGGTGGCGCCGGCCAGCACGATTTCGTTCGCCAGCTGCTCGCCGATGCGAGCGGCAAGCCGATCATCGCGACAAAGGCTGAGGAACCCGTACTCCTGGGGGCCGCCATCCTGGGCGCTGTCGCCAGCGGGCTGTTTGCGGATGTACGCGAAGCGATGACGACACTCTCGGCGGTCGAAACGACATTCCTGCCATCAGAAGGTCCGATCCCCGATATTCATCATAAACGATATGAAGGGTTCAAGGAGCTTCAGGCTCTGGCGCGCAAGCTGCGTATCGACGGTTAGATATCTCGGCGCCAATCCGCCGATCTGCTAACAGCTAGCGCCGAACGATGACCTTCGTTCCCGGCTGCACGATCTCGTAAAGCTCTTCGACATCTTGACGGTACATTCGAAAGCACCCGCTCGACGCGTTGGTGCCGATGGACGAGGGGTCGTTGGTGCCGTGGATGCGCAACAGGCCATCGGCGAGATAGATCGCGCGGGTTCCAAGCGGATTGGCGGGGCCGGGCTTCACGACCGCTGGAAGCCGAGGGTTCTTCTGCCGCATGCCGGCCGTGGGTCGCCATTCAGGATGCGCTCGCTTCGATACGACCCGCGTAGATCCATACCATTGCTTGCCCTCACGGCCGACCGCGATGGGGTAAGCGAATTGCTCGCCCCAAGGGGTGGTGTAAATGAGCGTATGCTCGCTCGTCACGATTTCGATGGTTCCTTTTGCACGCCCTGTCGGCGGTTGCCTGCGATCATGCAGGGGCTCTTGATAGGGAGGCGCTGGATCGTAATCGAGTGGCGGCGGATAGGGGCTGTAGGGATCGTCGTAACCGTATCCATCAAAGTCGTCATATCCATTATACGGCTCATAGATCTGGGCTTGAGCCTGAAAGACCGTCAGCAAAAAGGCCGCAGCCACGAGAGCCAGCAATCTCATCTTGTCGCCATCCGCTTGTTGAACAAGCTTGATTGGGCCGAATTCTGTGGCGGCACTATGACTGCTCGCGGCAAGATCTTGAAAAGCTATCGCGCCGCACCAGGTGATGGCTGGCCTCCGTCCCTGGGAATTCCAAGGTCGCGTGCACGCCGGCGCCGTCATAGGCTGGGTTCACAAACCCGCTGCCTTCATCATCGAAAAGCGGCTCGGTCGCGGTAAACTTGTTGCGACGACCTTCCGCCTCCATCAGGAGGCACCGGATGTCGACCCGCTTGCCACCGCGCTTTACGATGGCCTCCTCGCTCTTGCCACAAGACCGTGAGCTCAGCGACAGCCAACGGAGGTCGCGAGAACTTCGCTTCGTGCTCAAGCGCTAGCGGGAGGGGGCTCAGATCGCCGGTCGGGTCTATTGTCCGAAGCGGCGAAACTGATCGAAAGGCTTCGTAGCGAGCCTCCCAAGCTGCCCTGTCTTCCAGGAGAATCCATCCTGTAGGAGATAGGCCTGTTATGCGATCGTCGGCTGCGATATTCTCGACCGATGAAACTCAGTCAGACCATACGGTTCGCTACCGCCGAGGACGGCACCCGTATTGCCATGGCGTCTTGCGGGCAGGGTCAGGTGATCCTGCGGGCGGCGCACTGGCTGAGCCATGTCGATTACGATCTCGAAAGCCCGGTGTGGCGGCCGTGGCTCCAGGCACTGTCCGCCCACAACCGGTTTGTGCGCTACGATCCGCGCGGCTGCGGCCTGTCGGACCGGCATGTCTTTGACCTCTCGGTCGAAGCGTGGCACGCCGACCTTGCTGCGGTGGCGGCGTCGATCGAGGAGCCGCGCTTCGTCCTCCTCGGTCTTTCGCAGGGCGGCGCGCTCGCTATCGCATATGCCCTCAAATATCCCGAGCGAGTATCGCATCTGGTGCTTTTGAACGCCTATGGTCAGGGTGCCCGCGCCAGAGCCCAGACCGAGGCAGAGCGGCTGGAAGCCGAGACCCTTGTCAATTTCGTTCGCGTCGGCTGGGGACGCGATAATCCGGCGTTTTGCCGGTTCTTCACCAATCTCTTTATCCCCGACGGCACGCCCGAACAGCATCGCTGGTGGGGCGATCTCGAGCGCCAAACGGCAACGGCCGACGTCGCCGCACAACTGCTTTGGCAGATGCAGGGGATCGATGTGCTGGACCTTGCGGCGAGGCTGCGCGTCCCGACGTTGATCGCACACAGCCGCGGTGACATGCGCGTGCCGTTTGACCAGGGTTGCAAGCTTGCCGCCGCGATTCCGGGTGCGAGCTTCTTGCCGCTTGAGAGCAAGAACCATGTGCTGTTGCCGGATGAGCCCGCTTGGAATGTGTTTCAAACGGAACTTGCCGCCTTCCTCGGGCAGGATCGGTCGGTGCGGCCGCGTGCGGTCAGTGAGGCCGGTCTGACACCCGCCGAGGGCGCCCTTCTCGACCTCGTCGCGGAGGGGCTAGACAACCGCGCGATCGCAGAACGGCTTGGCAAGAGTGCAAAGACCGTCCGAAACCAGATGTCGGTGATATTCAGCAAACTCGGCGTGCATAGCCGCTCGCAAGCGATCGTCGTCGCGCTCTCCCGATAGTCCCGCTTCTGCAGGTAGATAGACCTCTTCCGATGCCGATGGGACATGTGTCCCTCCAAGGAACGGGATTTCTTCGCAGACGCGGGACAACTGCCTCATGCCCGCCAAGACGGCAAGCTTCATCCTCGGCGTCACGGATGGCAGGACGCCATCCGAGCACCGGGAGGAATTCACCGTGACGGAAATCAACGAAACCACCCTCAATGAACTCGTGGGCCGCGTCCTTGGCGACCTTGGTGGAGCGGTCAGCGTGCCGCTGGTCCGGATCGGAGATGCTCTCGGGCTGTACAGGACGCTGAAGGAGACCGGGCCGGTGAAGGCCGACGAACTTGCCGATGCCTCGGGATGCGCACCTCGCTATGTGCGCGAGTGGCTGGCGGCACAAGCCGCCTCGGGTTATGTGCACCATGAGCGAGGATTGTTCTCGCTGACGCCCGAACAGGCCTTCGTTTTTGCCGAGCCGGACAGCCCGGTCAATCTGATCGGCGCGTTCGATACCGCTGCTGCGATGGTCGAGAACCAGCCGAAGGTGCAGTCCGCCTTCAAAACCGGCCGAGGCGTTGCCTGGGGCGATCAGGCTGGCTGCATGTTCTGCGCCGTGGCGCGACTGTTCCGCCCAGGTTATGTCAATGCGCTTGTGCAGGACTGGCTGCCGGCGCTCGACGGTGTCACCGACAGGTTGAAAACGGGTGCGAAGGTAGCGGACGTCGGATGTGGGCACGGGCTATCGACGATCCTGATGGCCCAGGCGTTTCCCAATTCCCGCTTTGTGGGCTACGACTTCCATCCAGGTTCGATTGCCGCTGCGTCCGCGCACGCCCAGGCACACGGATTGACGAACCTGCACTTCGAGGTCGGCAGGGCGCAGGATTTCGGCGGCCGAGATTTCGACTTGATCACCTGCTTCGACTGCTTGCACGATATGGGCGACCCGAAAGCCGCGGCGGCTCATATTCGAAAGGCGCTCAAAGACGGCGGCGTCTGGATGGTGGTCGAGCCGATGGCCGGAGATACGCTGGAGGAGAACATCAATCCGGTTGGACGGCTCTACTACTCCGCCTCGACGATGATCTGCGTTCCGACCTCGCTTGCGCAGGAGACAGGGCTGGCACTCGGTGCGCAAGCGGGAGAGCTACGATTGGCCGAGGTGATCCGCTCAGGCGGTTTCACTCATATCCGGCGTGCAGCCCAGACGCCCCTCAACATGATCCTCGAGGCCACCTGACAGGTCGCGCCTCCCGTTGGAAATGCCGCGCCGCATTCCCGGCCCCGTCAGGAAAGTCGACGAGTGCGGCGACTGGCTTGCAGGAGCACGCCAGCAGGAGCCTGATGAAGGCTTTGCTCTTGGCGGGCTGTGTGGTAGGAGCGGGCCATGACATCATTGATCGATTTCGATTGCCAAAGCTGCGGAGCCTGCTGCTCCTTTTCGCCGACCTGGCCCAGATTTTCCACCGAAACAGACGCTGCTCTCGATTTGCTGCCGGCGCATTTCGTGGCCGCGAACCAGCAAGGAATGCGTTGCGACGGTGCGCGCTGCTCCGCACTGGTCGGTCGCGTCGGTTCAGAGACATCCTGTCAAGTGTACGATCTTCGGCCTGACGTCTGCCGCGCCTGCGTCCCGGGGGATGACGCTTGCTTGACCGCGCGCGCGTTCTTCGGGCTCGGTCAGCCAAGTTTGCCGCCCGGTCACATCGCTGCGGAGCCGCCAATCAACTGAGGCGGGTTCCGTCCGGCTCCTCTCTTCGGCTGTCGACTTACTGCAGCGATTGTCGTCCGACAGTCCAGCCGAAAGTAAGGCCCGGTGGAGCCATCCGATGTGGACTATCTGCCTAATAGCGCGACAAGCGATATCGGCATTTCGACCGCGAAAAAATCCATTGCCGCACCGATAATCATCACCCACACGACGATCAGGAAAATGAGCGCTGCAATCCTGATTTCCACAGGTTGCATTATTTGCTCCGTCCCAGCATATGCGTCCCCCCCGAGACAAAATCCTGTTATCCCTCGTGCAAATTCCCTATGGCGAGGGATGATGCGCAACGATCGAGAGCGTGGGCGCGTGCGGCGCCGAACTCTTGGCTTTCTCAAAACTCATGTCGCTTTGGCCGATCAAGTCGCTGGACATGCCTCTGTTGCTGCGTTCGAGATGATGGCCATCAAGGAAGGAGCGGTAAGCATCTGCGATGCCCTGCTTCAGAGCTATTTTAGGAGACCAGCCGAGAGTGCGAAGCTTGTCGACGCTCAGGAGTTTACGTGGCGTGCCATCTGGCTTCGTGAGGTCGCGGGTGATCTTGCCTTCGAAACCAACGATCTTGGAGACGAGGTATGCCAATTCGAGAATGGTAATGTCTTCGCCACAACCTACGTTCACATGACTTTCGGCGGAATAGGTCTTCATGAGATGGAGGCAGGCGTCAGCGCAATCGTCAACATGCAGGAATTCGCGCCGCGGCGTGCCGGTACCCCAGACGCATATCTCTTGCTGCTGGCTGACCTTGGCCTCATGTGTCTTGCGTATAAGCGCCGGCATGACATGGCTTGACCCGAGGTCAAAATTGTCGCCTGGACCGTAAAGATTGGTCGGCATGGCCGAGATGAAATCTCTACCGTGCTGTTTGCGATAGGCTTGGCAGAGCTTTAATCCGGCAATTTTGGCGATCGCATACCATTCATTGGTGGGTTCAAGCGATCCGGTCAGAAGTGAGTCCTCAACGATCGGCTGGTCGGCGAATTTCGGATAGATGCAGGACGAGCCCAGAAACATTAGTTTTTCGACGTGAGCTCTATGGGCGGCGTGGATGACGTTCGCTTGGAGAATCAAGTTGTCGTAAAGGAAGTCGGCCGGATAGGTAGCGTTCGCCAGAATACCGCCGACCCTCGCAGCAGCCAGGAAGACAGCATCGGGACGATGCTTACTCATCCAGGCCTCCACCTGGTCCTGCCGTCTGAGGTCGACCTCGGCGCGGGTGGACGTCAAAATCTCGCAGCCCTCGGAAGCCAGACGTCGCACGATCGCAGAGCCCACCATGCCGCGGTGGCCCGCGACATAGACCCTCTTTCCGGCAAGGCTGTAGATCACCTCAGGCATGGGCAAAACCTTTGGTTACACCGACCGACGGAACATTTCGTGCCATGAGTTTCAGATCCGCGCGAACCATCTCCGCAACCAGCTGATCAAGACTGGTCTCATGTTTCCAACCAAGCTTCGTGTGCGCCTTCGTCGGATCGCCGATCAAAAGATCAACTTCAGTCGGACGGAAATAAGCCGGATCGATCTCCACCACACACTGACCGGATGTCTTATCGTATCCCTTTTCCTCAACCCCGTTCCCACGCCAATCAATCGGCATGCCCACCTGGGCAAAGGCCTTGTCAACGAACGAACGAACCGAGTGCGTTTCGCCGGTCGCAAGGACATAGTCCTCCGGTTCATCCTGTTGCAGCATCAGCCACATGCCACGGACATATTCTCGTGCATGTCCCCAGTCGCGCTTGGCGTCCAAGTTGCCGAGATAAAGCCTTTCCTGCAGTCCAAGATGGATCGCCGCCGCCGCCCGGGTGATTTTGCGCGTCACGAATGTTTCGCCGCGGATCGGGCTTTCATGATTGAACAAAATGCCGTTCGAGGCGTGCATGCCATATGCCTCGCGATAATTGACCACAATCCAATAGGCGTAGAGCTTGGCCGCAGCGTAGGGTGATCGAGGGTAGAAAGGTGTCGTTTCGCTCTGCGGGACTTCCTGGACTTTGCCGTAGAGCTCTGAGGTGGACGCTTGATAGAAGCGGGTCTTCTTGGTCAGCCCCAGGAGGCGAATGGCTTCAAGTAGCCGAAGGGTGCCGGTGCCATCGGCGTTAGCCGTATATTCCGGCGTCTCGAAAGAGACTTGAACGTGGCTCTGTGCGGCGAGATTATAGATCTCGTCCGGCTGCGTTTCCTGAACGACGCGGATGAGGTTCGTTGAATCGGTCATGTCCCCGTAATGTAGAATAAAGCGAGGATTTTCGACATGGGGATCCTCGTATAGATGCTCGATGCGACTGGTGTTGAAGGACGATGAGCGTCGCTTGAGGCCGTGAACAATATAGCCCTTCTCCAGGAGCAGTTCGGCCAAATACGCACCGTCCTGACCTGTTATGCCTGTAACCAGCGCGACTTTTCGGTTCTTTGTCATTCCGGTATCCATGGGTTGCCCTTCAACTCGAATACTAGCGCAGAAGCAGATAAGGCTGTGTAGTTCAGCAATTTCACAAATGATTTACGTATTACACTGTTAACTTGTAGTATTTCATAAGTGATTTCGAGAACAGCTCCGAGTCACTGAAATTATACAACGCGTGATTTTTGGTATTTACGTTGTTGATCGCGACGACGATTTCCGAATTTCGTGGGCTTTTCATTTGCTGCAGGCTGAATTCGACCGCGCGACGGCTCGTCTTTCCCCATCTAACAACGGCCAGTGTTCTTTCCGCCAAGGCAATCAAATGCACTGTATCTGTCGAAGCAAGCACAGGCGCGCTGTCGAAGATGACAACCTGGCCGGCCGCGCCCGCCATCTCGATGATTTCTGCCAGGCCGTTCGGACGGGTGCGCCGCTGGAGACTGAATCTTCCAGATGGAATGAAGTCGATACCACTTGGATGGTGGTAGACGATGTCGCGGAGATCTGCCTGACCATTCAAGAATTCGTTCAGTCCGTACATTAACCCCGACCTGAAAAACGAATCGAGTTTTCCCCGCCGAAGGTCGCCATCGACCAGCAGCACCGGAATTGCGGCGGCGGCAAGTTCGATAGCCAGCGATCTCGCGACAAGCGACTTGCCTTCCCCGCTGTGGGCCGAGGTAACGACGATACTGCTCGGCGACTTGCCGCCATTGGACTGCTTGAGTGAAAGCACCACGGTACGGATTGCTTCGTCAAACATCGGGACCGGCATATTTTCGAACATCGTTTTCGAATTTTCCCGCCGCGCCAGACGCGGGATAAGCCCAGCCGGTATCGTGCGCGCCATTCCAGCTATCTGGTCGAAACTCCGGACCGTCCGGTCCGACATTTCGATCACGAAAGCAGCCGTTACGGCTCCCGAGATTGCAGCCAGGAGGGCGCCCACCAGATAGAAAAGCCGTCCACGTCCCTGTGGCGCGAGCGGCACTGTAGCCGGTGATAAAACTTCTACCTCCGCCCCCGGTAGCATGGCCTTCGCGGCGAGGTCACGGCGCTGGTTCTCAAGCGTGTCGAGTGCCGTTTGTTCCTTTTCGGCGATTTTCTGCAGTCGCAACAATTCCGTCTGCACCAGCGCATCGCGTATGCGTTTTTCTTGAGCAACAACCAGGCGGGATTGTACTGCTTCAGCTTCATGATCAAGTGCGGTGAGCTTGGAGCGCATTGTCTGGAGATATTGCTTGGTCGCTAGGTCGAGGTCGGCACGGGATTCTTCGATCTCGCCACGTAAATCCACCACGGCCTCGGCATTGCTGTCATATGTCTCAAGAAGACGGGCGAGATCCTGCTCCTGTCCGCGAAGATCGCGTTGCTTTATGGCAATGCTATCGGGGACGACGATATTCTGCGCGACGACCGAAGCTTTATCCGCTGCTTCCAGCGCCGATATCACCGCCTCTACCTCAACGCGGCCTTCTTCGATTTTCCCTTCCCGGCCAGTGAGTTCTAGAAATGACTTGATCCGTTCTTCCTGAGCGTCCTCTTTCGAGACGACGTCCATCGATTCCTGGTAGTTGCGGGCAGCGTCGCGAGAAGTGTCCGCGCGAGCCTGCTGTTCGGTGATGCGCTGTCGGATCCATTCTCCCGCTGCATCCAGGCGGCCACCGACACTGCCCTTCCGTTCATCGACGTAAATGCTGATGATCCGGTTCGGAACCGCGGCTGCGAGTAGAGGATCAGTCGAATTGAAGCTGATCTGGACAACGTCACTCTTATCTTCATGCCACACGCCGAGCGCCCTAAAATATTCCGGGATGATGGCGTTGATGTTGTCCCCTTCCGGCGGGGTGGTTTTTTTTGTGTCGAACAGGCCGCGCAACTTTGCCCGGACCCTTTCAATCAACGAGATCTCCCGCAGCGCTGGATTGAATTCCTCCCGCACGTCAAGATGCAGTTCGCGGACAACTCGCTCTGCGATGCTTCTGGATAGAAGCCGTTCAGTCTCCGATTTAGCGTCAAGCAGATCACTGTGGCTGGCATCGTCCGCATCAAGTGATGTTGCGAGGGGCTGGTGGACAATTAACCGGGCCCAGCCCTGGTAGGTGGGCTCCAACCCAAAGATCTTAATCGCCGCGGGCGCCATGAGCAGAGCGGTTATCGCGATGATCATGATCATTCTTCGCCGGACGAGACGGAAGACGGATCCCAGATCCAAGTTGTCCGCCTTGGTCTCCACCTGAAAGCGAGGATCGTAGCGCATCGGCGAGATCGGAAGGTTGCGGTCCGGTGGAACGGTGGAAATCGTCATCGTGCGCCAACCGTTGCTTGAGGTTTCGCGGAAACGGTTTCGTAAAGTTTCTCGAGCGACCGCATATAGGCCCTCATGCTGAAATGGTTGAGATAATGTGTGCGCCCCTGGACCGAGAGGCGGATGCAGATTTCTGGATCGGACACCAGCTTAGCCAGGGCTGCAGCCAGGGCATCCTGGTCTCCGACTGGGACGAAGATGCCGGTTTCGCCGTCGGTAATGACTTCTTCATGCGCCCCGACACGCGTGGTGACGACGGCGAGACCGTGCGACAGCCCTTCGAGTACGGCCATTGCCAGACCTTCGGCGTGCGAAGGCAGGACCAGTATATCTGCACGCGCACACAGGGCCCGCGCCTCACCGGCGTCAAGCCAGCCGGGCATTTCTACCAGATTTGAAAGCGCCATGGCGTCAGCCTGACGGCGATAATCCTCGACAGGTCCGTCGCCTGCAAGTACAGCCCGCCACTGGAGTTCTTTCATGACCGGGTGGCTCAGCGCCAACAGAAGCTCTCTGACCCCCTTGCGTTCACTCAACCGGCCAAGGAATACGATCAACGGTATCTGACCGACGCGAATATCGTGCGACCCGGGGTCGGGGACGCAATTATGGGCAACGACCGTGCGGCGCTCGTCAACGCCCAGAAGTGTGGTCAGCGTCATGCGATCGCGCTGGCCGAGCGCCACAACGCAATCGGCATTTTGAAACATCCGACGTATCAGCCGTTGTTGGCGCGGCGAGCGTTGCGCAAAGTCGCCGGCATAGTCGTAATCGTGCAGGTGCAATATGTGGCAACACCCGAACAAACGGGCAGCCTCGGTCAGAATCAGTTTTCGGGAGGTGCTGCCGCGGCCGGCGATATGGATATGGTGAATGCGAGCGGGCGCAACAATCCGGTCCTTTGCCATCGTCAGGATGGCGGCGAGCAGGCGTGCGGGTGATGTCACTTTGGACCATCGAGCGCCTCTGGTATCGGTGACGAAATGTTGCGTTCCGGTCTCTTTCGCGGTCTCTGTTATATAGCCGATCAGCCTGCCAATTCCGCCGCCGTTCTCGCAGCCGCCCGGAACATAGTGGCGGACACTGGCCGTGTTCGGTACTGGCATTCGACTTCTGTCCGTGAGGGCCTCCGTCAGCATGATCCGACCACCTCCCGATAAACGGCCGCGGCCTGGGCGCCGACCCGCTCCGGCGAATTCGGTCCTTTGGCCCATCCGAGCGCATTGGCACCGAAATTGTTTCTAAGCTCGCCGTTATCTGCCAATGTCTTAATTGCTGCCGCGAGCTCTTTGGCATTTCCGGGAGGGACCACCATTCCCAGCCCGTTGGGCTGCACGGTGCCTCGCAACTCGCCGACATCCGTAACGATGACCGGTTTGCCAAATGCGGCGGCAAGGTTGAGCACACCGCTTTGAGATGCTTCCGTATAGGGAAGCACGACGATGTCGGTGTCCAGGAAAAGCTGGGCGACCTCTGCATCCTCGATGAAACGATTGCGAATGTCGTAGCGGCCGGCATCCCCCATGAGCGGCTGGAAGATCAGCGGATTGTCGCCACGTCCTGCGACCGTGATGCGCAGGTTTGGAAGTACGTCCTTGAGCATCGCCTCGGCCCGGACCAGATGTTCCAGGCCCTTGTAGGCAAAAATCCGTCCGAAGAGCAGGACGCGTATAGTTCCATCCGCTTCGCGCGGCGCCATCTTCTGTCGCCGGGCGAGCTCTGCATAGCGAAGGATGGAGGGATGCGACAGGACATGGACACAGTCCGGCGATTTTGAATATCGATCGACGGCCAGCCGCTTCAGTCCCTCACCGTGGACGACAAGATGTCCGGATTGCTTCACCATCAATTCGGGAGCCCAGCCGGGCAGCGTACGCGTATCGGAGTCGCCGGGATGGATTTCCACGTCATGAACGGTCGTCACAAGCGGGATCGGGCGCCAGAACGGCGCGGCGAGGTTCAGCCAAAGTGTCGAATTGCTGAGGAGATGGATGAGGTTCGGCCGCTCCCGCCGGATCAGACGCGTAAGCTGGTACAGAAACCAGGGATTGGAGACAGAACGGTGTCTCGGCCAGTCCAGAAGGTGCAGATCGACAGCAGGATCGATGGAAGAGGCGAGATGTGCGTAGCGTCGGCGCGGCACGGCAAGCACAACGTCTAGGTGTTGGGCAACGCCGCTGGCAAACGAGATGGTATAATCTTCCAGTTCGGAAACCAATAGCAGCGCCTTCATTCCGCTGCCTCCGGCAAGCCGACGTCCAGACCGAGCCGTGACAGGCCGTGTGCCGAGCGCAAACTATCGCGCGTCCGCCTGAGCAGGTTCGGTTCGCCGGCAAAGAAGAGGCCTTCGACCGCAAGCTTGAACCGGGTGCGTGCATCGGCTCCCTGCAGCTTTGCCGACGCGACGCGAAAGGGATAGTGATCCGTCAGATGTAGTCTTGCCGGCAGCTCATGGGCTGAGAGAAACAGGTTCGTTGCTTCAACGGTTTGCTGCCAGTGCGTCATCCGCCTCCTTAGTGTGGTCGCATCCTCGGTCGAGCGATACCAGTTATTATTGTGGATGCGGTAGAACCCAAGCGGATCCGGCATGGCAATGACGTCCCCCAGAAACGGATAGATCCCCACGAGCCAGGCGTCGGCTGATATGCGGAATTGTATGGGAATGCTGCCCGCTGCATTCCATGCGCTACGTCGTACCGCGACGGCTGACGTCATCGGGAAAGGCCACCAGCCAGCCGATCTGGTGAGTAGCGGCGACAAAGCGCCCGAACACAGGGTTCGAGGGATCGGTTTGGACGTCGGCGTGCCATCGACAAGGGTTGGCTGCAGTCGGTGATAGACGAGCGATGCTTGAGGGTTTGCGCCGAACGCTGCAGCCGTCGCCGACAGCTTGCTCGGCGCCCACCAATCGTCGGCATCCAGAAAACAGAGGATCTCGCCCGCGCTTGCTCGCACAGCGGTATTGATCGCGGCGGCCTGTCCTGCGTTTTCCTGAAAGATCACCTTCACACGGCTGTCATAGGCTTCCAGAACAGACCGCGACTGGTCGGTAGAGCCGTCATCGACGACGATTATCTCGACGTTGCGCGCGTCCTGGTTCAACACGCTGTCTATCGCCCGCCCGACGAAGCGAGCGTAGTTGTAATTATTGATGAGGACACTGAGGGCTGGCTGCTCCATGACGCGTTCTCAGGCGGATTGCGGCGTTGCACCGCTGTAGAGCAGCGCAAAGTTGCTTGAGACGTCGAGCTTGACGCGGCCATCGAGGTTTGGAGCCTCGGTGATGGTGACATCCAAAGCCCCTTGTCGGCCGGACAGAGCCGATGAGATCGCCACGCCGAGTAGGGCGCCCGTCGTGTTGCATAGAGAACTAGGATCATGACGCAGAAACATAGAAATCCTAAACCTTCCAGGCTTCGACTGCAGAGAGGGCCTCTGTCAGAATTGTTGCCTCATTCCAGCGGAACCGCGGCTTACCCACCACGCTTCACAAGACATTCGTTGCCACGGTACCGGTGAACGGACATGCGCAACATCTGCTCTTAAGGGCAATCCGGTGACATGAAGACCCGTCTTTTGGCTAATTGCCGGCTGAAAGCTTACGCACACCATAGTCTTTAGGTGGAGCGAAGGTGCATTGGGCGTAGCCCGCCCTTCACTAGGACAGGTTGACGGCGGATGTGGTTGAATGGTTGCTTGGAAGCAGTGCAGCACGAATGCCGACATCTGTTTTTTTGATCTGCCGCGATCAACAGTCGCTTGTCTTTCAAGTCAGTCGGGACGGATAATGAGAGTAGATAGCCTCGGAACTGCCAGCGGACCAACCATCAGTTGGCGGACCATAGAATGCTGGGGCGCCGGCATATCCCTTTTCTTTCAGGCGGGCGCTTTGCTGCCGCTTATCCTGTCAGATGCGGACGGAACGCTCAGCGAATCTGCCAAATCTATACTGCGTCTTCCTTGCTTTCCTGTGTATGTATTTACAATCGTGATCCTGATACGCAATTTTCCGCAATTTCTAACGGCGCTCAGGCGAAATCTTATTGTTCCCGCGATCCTTGTCCTGCCGTTTTTGTCCACCCTATGGTCAATAGCACCTCCAACGACCTTGAGGCGCGCAATCGGCCTTTTGTTTTGCGTGCTTCTTTCCTATGTCCTGGCGATACGTTTCACGCCAAGGCAGTTGCTGTTCCTGGTATTTGTGACCCTTGGGGCCTGTATCGTCCTCAGTGTGGTTATGTCAGTGGTGTCACCAAGCCTCGCCACCATGCCGGATGGCACTATGCGGGGCATCTTCATCCACAAGAACGTCCTGGGCTGGTACGCGTCTCTAATGATCTTGGTGGCAACGGCCGTGCTGATCGACGGGACGCTCGGCTTGCGGCGAACCGCGTTCATCGTGTTGGCAGCGGGCGTGATCTGCCTTGCAAGCTCCGGATCGATGACCGCGACCATTGCAACGTCGGTGGCGTATTGCCTGATCGGCTTTTATTCCCTCCTGCAAAGAAGCAGTAGCATTGGCCGCGTCGTCATCGTTCTGTTTTTCGTCCAACTGTCTCTTGGCATTCTGATTTCGCTTCACGAATTCCTGGTTCCGGCCCTTGAAGCACTCGGCAAGGACGCGACTCTGACGGGTCGGGTGCCATTGTGGGAACTGGTTGATCGCGAAATATCCGATCGTTGGATGTTTGGCTACGGCTACCAGGCTTTCTGGACAACCGCGAACCCCGAAGCGACACGCATGTGGTTAAAGATTGGATGGCCGGCGCCCCACGCGCATAATGGATACCGCGATATCTTGTTGAGCTTTGGAATAATGGGAATGGTTCCGTTTGTTCTGTTGCTTCTCCATGCAATCCGCCAGGGTGCGGTCCTTCAATGTCATGATCCGCAGTACGGGTGGCTCTGGCTCAATGTCTTGACGATCATGATTTTGGTGATGAACCTGACCGAGAGCATTTTTTTCGCTCAGAATGACACCATCTTCATTCTGTTTACTACAGCCATCATCATGTTTTCGCTGTACGCGCCCGTCGTATCGATCAGCCGTTCGCCGCATCGGCAGGGGCCCTCGCGAGGTCTTACAAGCGGGCTGCAGACATCATGAGGCGACGTTTTGGACAGATCCTGAGCATTTTGCCTGTCATTCTCTTTCCGCAGTCCGGCAATCCGGCTCCAGTAGGGACAGAGATAGATGCGTCCGAGCGCCTGCAGATGCTCGTCAGGGAGGCGACCTGCGCGGAAGCTTCCGCGACGTTGTCAGCCAAGTTGGATGGGACTTCTTTAAGCGACATATTGAGCAGCAGCACCGGGGCGCGGACGATATTTTACGTTTCTCCCGATGGCAAGGATACCTGGAGTGGCCTCCTGCCGTCCGCAGATGAGCAGGGCGGCGACGGCCCTTTCGCCAGCATCGAAAGAGCCCGTGATGCTGCCCGTGAGAAGAGCGGCACCAACACAATCGCTTTGGGTAAGGGCGATTACTACCTTGCTCGGCCGATCGTCTTTGACTCCCGCGATAAGGGCTTGATCGTCACGTCAAGATGCAATGAGGCGCCGATTTTGCATGGGGGGCAACGCGTGCGCAACTGGGCGCAGGAGGCCGATGGTCGCTGGAGGGCGCCGCTGAAATTGCCGCCGGATGAAGCGGTCGGTGACCTTTTCGTCAATGGGATACGCCAAACTCGGGCTCGATTTCCCAATGCTCCCGCTGATGGCGATCCACACAAGGGATGGCTGTTTGCCGCAAAATGCAACCCTGCCATCGACATGTGGGAAGGAAACACGCGCTTCTGTTTCCATGCCGGCGATCTTCCGGTAATGGGTGATACGAGTGGACTGGTCGTGGACATCGTTGGGGGGTATCAACCCGGAAGCCAGTGGGGCAACGATACGCTTCCAGTCATATCCATCGATGGCGCCGGCCGGACTATCCATACGAAAGGCACGGGCTATTTCTTTACCGCAGAAGGCAGCCGCTATTTCCTAACCGGAGCCAAGGGCTTGCTCGATGCTCCCGGAGAGTGGTGGTACGACCTTGTCGCCGGCCAGCTTCATTATATCCCTGTCGATCAGTCGTTACCCGATTCCGTGGTCGTTGCTGGCATTCTGCCGACATTCTTCAAATTGGATGGGGCCAGTGGGATGGTCGTATCAGGGCTCGAGTTTAGAGATGGAGCTCCTGACGGCAGCGGCAAGTTCTACACGGAAACCAGAGGATTTGGCGCCATACGGATCGAACACGCTGATGGTGTCAAGATTCTCGGCAACAGCATCGAGAATGTCGGCGTCGGGGTCCATGTGACGGAAAGCAAGGATGCGTTGATTGCCGGCAATGTGATTGCTGATGTGGCTGGCAACGGGATTTACGTCGGCACAAATTACGGCACGTTCGGCAAGTCGAACGGCTCCAGGATCCTTTCAAACCATATCCATGACATCGGAAAGGTTTACATTGAAACCGCCGGAATATGGTTCCAGGCGGCTGACAACGTCAGGATCGCCAACAACCTGATCGAAAACACGGCGCAGTTCGGAATCGCCGGCGGTTCGCTATGGGGTTCTAACGACGCTGTCTACAACGCTGTCATCGAGCATAATGAGATCCGCAACGCCAATCAGCAGACCGCAGATGGCGGCGCCATCAAGATGATGGGCGAGCAGGGCGACCCTTTGAACAGCACCATCCGCTTCAATCTTGTGACCGGGACCGGTCATCTGATGAACAGGGTCGATGGGACCTTCTGGCCTCCCGGATATGAGAACACCAGCGAATGGCCGTCTCCTATCAGCTGGGCAATCTATACGGATGGGAAGGCGAGCGGGCTGCGTATCGAGGGAAATACGCTCTCGGGCAATGTCGCGGCGATCGGTATCAACGGCGGTTGGAGCAACCTGGTGGCGGGAAACGTCATCACACACGGATCGGGCGCGGCTTTTCGCGTCGATATTGGTACCGGCAGAGGTTGGCGTCCACCATGGGCGCGTCCTAATCGTATTGAGGAGAATGTTGTGTCGGTTAACAATGAGAGCGGCATTGTAGCGTATGTCAACACTCCCGATCTTGGGCTTGGATTTGTGCAATTCGCGCGCAACCGCTACAGCGGCAACTTGAACAACAAAAGCTTCAGGATAAATCCGGGAATGATGCGTTCGGGAGAATTTGGCAGTCTGGGAGATCTTCAGAAGGCTGGGGCGGACACCGGAAGCATAGTCGCGCCGCACGAGTAACGGTGGGGCAGGTTCCCGATAATGAGCGGGGCAATACTATCGGCACGCTGTCTCAGCGCCGCTGTACTAGGCGTTCAGCAAATTTCAAGATGGCGATTGCAGTCGCCCTCGACAGAGGGATGGGTCCACGCATCAGACGGACCAAAAGTCTTGAAAACTGCGACGCGGTCGAGGGGCTGGCGAGCCGCCGAATAAATGATCGCGTCGAGGTGAAGGCCTTGTGGCCGTCCAAGCGAAGCCGCAGCCAGATTCGTTCGAAGAACTTGCAAGGCTCAAGCGTTCCATCTGCTCAGGGGTAGCTCAGGAATTCCCTGATGACTATGCACACAGCCGTTGGAACCAAGATCTCGCCGCAACTTGTTGGTTCTGTCGGACATCTCTGAACGCTCCCCAGCCGGGCCTTTCATCTCGCCTGTTGGAATGACCATGTCTCCCTCTGCCCAGTTCTGATCGCGCTCAAACGTCACTAGCTTTGATCGCGCTGGAGTGAAGAGCTTCCGCCGCGCGGCGCGGGTCGAAGCGTTATTTCGGGCCAACGGTCATCAAAAAGAGCAACGTGGTAAGCTGTGGGGTACATAGACTTACTTCGAATATTGTACGTCGTGGTGGCGTAAGACGTAAAGTTGAAATCTCTTCTACGTCCAATAGCTGGAGCGGCAAGTATGGAGGCAATCGGTCTGCCGGGATATTCTGATGACAGTTTCGATCGCGAAAGCATAGGTCATGGGAAAGCAACCAGCAGGCAGCAGCCAAACTTCAGTTCTTCATCCTAAGGGTTCGTCGGAATGGACGAATGTCCTTGGTGTTCGCGTTTCGGCAGTTAACCTGAAAAGCGCGACTGGAATTATTCAGAAAGCGATCGAAGACGGCAGGAAGGAATATGTTTGCGTTCGCGACGCACACGGTATCGTCCGATGCCAAGATGATCCCGAGCTTCGGTCGATACATAATCGTGCGTTCCTCGTGACACCCGACGGTATGCCGTTGGTATGGGCATTGAAGCGTGCAGGCCATGCCGAAAGCGACAGGGTCTATGGACCAGATCTCATGCTATCCGTTTTCGATGCCGGAAGCTCCAGGGGTTTGCGCCACTTCCTTTATGGCGCAACGGACGAAACGCTCGAACAACTGCGGGCGCGCCTTCTCGCAAAATTTCCGCAAGCACGGATCGTCGGCTCCTATGCGCCACCTTTTCGCAAACTGTCGACGCGGGAGGAAACCGAGATTGCTGACCGGCTCAATCGATCGGGCGCCGATATCATCTGGGTCGGGCTGAGCAGTCCTAAGCAGGAACTCTGGATGGCGCGCATGCGCGATAGGCTGGAAGCATCGATGCTCATCGGTGTCGGAGCCGCATTCGATTTCCACGCCGGCCTCAAGCGGCAGGCTCCAAGGATCATTCAACGAAGCGGCTTCGAATGGGCGTTTCGTCTTTTATGCGAGCCACGACGGCTGTGGCGTCGCTATGCGCTCGTCGTGCCGACATTCATCTCACTGACGGCATTCCAGAGACTGGGGCTTCGGAAGTTTCCGATCGAAGACGCGGTTTTCGGATTAAGCGCGCCAAAAGCAGCAGCTGCAAAGGTGTAAAGCCATCATGTCCTTATTTGCGTCGCCAACAATAACACCAGGCCCATCGAAGGCAGCCACATCAAATGACATGACGGCGCGGGCGATTCCGGCAGGTTCCGTGCCGCCCATCGCAGCGAAGACCGCCGATCGTTTTGACCGGGCAGGGCCGAATATGCCCGTCGCAATACGGCGTCGGCTTCCTCGGCTTGCAACCTCGTCCTTCCTAGTCGCCGGCGACATTGCAGGCTATTTGATTGCCTATTTTGTTGTCCTGTCCATTCTGCCCAGCGGTTTGGAGGGTACGCTAGCGGAGCGTACGTTCACGATCGCAGCACTCGCCGCGATTATTCTTTACGCATCGGCAGGCCTCTATCCTGGATATCGGTTGCACAACCACGAACATCTGCGGCGGCGCACTGTAGCTGCCGTCAAGGTGGCTGTCATGGCGGCGTTCGGAGCAATTATCCTGCCGGAGGGGGAGCGACTACTGCTCGCCGTCATTGGGTTCCTCGCTCTCGGGCTGATTGTTCAGCCATTTGTGCATTGGCTTGCACGGGGCCTGTGCTGGAAACTTGGAGTCTGGGGGGAACGCGCGGCTGTCATAGCGGGGTCCAATCTTACTCCCGCTCTCGTGGCCCATTTCAAGAACCACTGGCAGTATGGCATCAGGCCCGAGGCCTCCGATACTTTGGCGGCATCGCCCGATGGCGGGCCATCCATTGCCGTGATTGCGGGCGACGCAGGCGCGCTTGCACCCGATTTGGCGGCGATGCGTCGGAAGTTCGCCGAAGTCATTTTGCTGTCCGACACGCCGAGCTTCAAGGTGAGCGGTTTGCGACCTGCTGATGTCGGCGGAGAGATCGGTATTCGCCTGACCAACGATAGGAGTTCAGTGAACTCGGACCTGGTTCGCCGGATCCTCGATCTCGCAATCGCCATCCCTGCATCGATCGTGGTCGCGCCATTTATCGCGTTTGCAGCGGCGGCAATCTATGCCATCGATCCAGGCCCCGTCTTCTTCCGGCACACCAGGGAGGGGCGGTCCGGCAAGCCGGTGCACGTTCTGAAATTGAGGACGATGTATCAGGATGCCGAACAGCGCCTTGAAGCACTCTTCCGAGACGATCCTAACATGCGCGCCGAGTGGTTGAGCCATTTCAAGCTCAGGGACGATCCGCGCGTCCTTCCGGTTATAGGCCATATGCTGCGCTCTTCGAGCATCGACGAGCTGCCGCAATTGGCAAACATCATTGCAGGCCAGATGGCCATCGTCGGACCGCGCCCGTTTCCGGAATATCACCTCCTGGCTATGGACGGCGAATTTCGAGACAAGCGCCGTTCCGTCACGCCGGGGCTCACGGGCCTTTGGCAAATATCCGAACGAAGCAGTGCGGATATCGAACTGCAGCAGCAACTCGACGAATACTACATCGACAACCGGTCGCTGTGGTTCGACTGCCAAATTCTTCTCAGCACAATCCCTGCGGTCTTCAAACGCAGGGGAGCCTACTAACCATCCTCGCTTCCGCGAGGCAACCGTCAACAACGGAGCACACCAATGCACGGACAAAAGCGAGTTATGGTAACCGGCGGCACCGGATTTCTGGGATCATTCTTATGTGAAAGGCTTTTGCGAGAGGGCAATGACGTTCTCTGCGTGGACAATTATTACACCGGTTCGCGCGACAATGTACTGCACCTTCTCGACGATTCCCGCTTTGAGGTGCTCCGCCACGACATCACCTTCCCGCTCTATGTGGAGGTCGACGAGATCTACAACCTCGCCTGCCCGGCATCTCCCGTCCACTATCAATTCGATCCCGTGCAGACCGTGAAGACCAATGTGCACGGGGCCATCAATATGCTGGGCTTGGCCAAACGCACCAAGGCGAAGATCTTCCAGGCCTCCACGAGCGAAGTTTACGGCGATCCGGCAGTCCATCCGCAGCCGGAGGACTATCGGGGCAGTGTCAACCCCATCGGCCCGCGGGCATGTTATGACGAAGGCAAGCGGTGTGCCGAAACGTTGTTCTTCGACTATCATCGTCAGTATGGCGTGGAAATCCGGGTGGCGCGGATCTTCAATACTTACGGGCCGCGCATGCAGACCAATGATGGCCGCGTCGTCTCCAATTTCATCGTTCAGGCGCTTCAAAACGAGCCGATCACCATCTTCGGCAACGGCACGCAAACGCGCTCCTTCTGCTACGTAGACGATCTGATTGAGGGCTTCATCCGCCTGATGGGCACGCCGGCCGGCGTTACGGGTCCGATCAATCTCGGTAACCCGGGGGAATTCCAGGTCCGGGAACTGGCCGAAATGGTCATCGAGATGACGGGATCGAAATCAAGCATCGTTTACAAGCCTCTGCCGATGGACGATCCGACTCAGCGCAAGCCCGACATCCGCCGCGCAATGCAGGACCTTGGTTGGCAGCCGACGGTGAACCTGCGAGAGGGGCTCGAGAAAACGATCGCGTATTTCGAGTGGAAGCTTTCTGGCGGAGTCAAGAGCACGCTTGGCGTTCGGTCCTCGCGAAGCGCCTACACCTATCTGCCCACCCCGGCCGTCGGCCTTCCTGTTCCGCAAGCTGCGCCCTTGGGAACCTGAACAGAACCGGCAAAGCGAAAACAAGGCTTGGTTTCTTCAATAAACCGAGCCCCAAATCGCGGTTTGCAAAAAGAGCGGCGACCGTCGGACGTGCAAATCGCCGCAAAACAACAATGAGGACATGAAGCATGCGCGTTGCCGTTATTACGCCATACTACAAGGAGCCTAACGAGCTCCTTGAGCAGTGTCGGGCGAGCGTTCTCGACCAAACCGTTGCATGCGACCATGTTTTTGTTGCCGACGGGTTTCCGAACGCTGTCGTCGGTCGCTGGCGCGCAAAACATTTCATCCTGCCGAATGCTCACGGCGACGCGGGCAACATGGCTCGCGTAATCGGCAGCCTCAGCGCCTTTGCCCAGGGCTATGACGCGGTGGCGTTTCTCGATGCGGACAACTGGTACAGATCCGACCACATCCAGCGCCTGCTTGAACTTCACCGCCGTACCGGCGCTGCGGTTTGCACATCGAGACGTTCGATGCACCGCGCGGACGGCAGCTACATGTTCGACGACTCAAAAAGCGACGGTCATGCGCACGTGGATACGAACTGCTTATTTCTCACGCGACCTTGCCTGCCGATCATTGCGCGCTGGGCTCACATGCCGAGGGAACTCTATCCAGTAGGAGATTCCGTCTATTGGAGCTCTATCCGGAGTTCTCGGCTGTCGCGCTCTCATGAACCGACCGCGACGATATGCTACCGGACGACTTGGGAAGCCGATTACAAGCGAATGGGAGAACCTGTCCCTGCGGGTAGCAAGACCCTCGCGTTCACCGACCAGCCGTACTACTGGTTCAAGTCTCTCCCGGCCCAGGACCGCTGGCGCATCTGGCAGGATTTCGGCTTTCCGCTCAGGCGACGCACGGTAGCAAAGCTAGTCGGTCAATATACGCTGTCAAGGCTTTCCCCCTACTCTTATCTCGGCGCCAAAACATGAGTACCGAAAGTCTTGCCGAGCCTCTCATCTCCCGTCTTTCTGCTTGGTCCGCCTTGTTGGGGACGGTCTGGTCGCGCGCGAAATCAGCCAGGCGAAAACATCTCTCAACGCCTGCGAGAATGAATCGGAAAACTAATAGTGCATAGCAACGAAACGATGCCGCGTCCGGAAGATCTGTCAAATCAAGAGTGACGCTGTGCGTACGGAGGAAGAAGTTTGCAACGTGTTGATGTCGTAATTCCCTGCTATAACTATTCCCATTTCTTGCAGGAATGCGTTGAAAGCGTGCTTTCGCAAGCGGGTGTCGATGTGCGCGTGCTCATTCTGGATGACTGCTCGCCAGATAAGACGCCGGAAGTCGGAAAGGCCCTGGCATCCCGCGACCAGCGGGTCACCTATCGGCGGCACGCGGCAAACATGGGCCACATCGCCACTTATAATGAGGGGATCGATTGGGCAGGCGGTGACTTATTCCTGCTTCTTTCTGCGGATGATTATCTTTTGCCGGGCGCGCTGGACCGCTCGGCGGAGCTGATGCGCAACTATCCGGATGTGGGGTTGGTGTTCGGGAACGCGCTCATAGCTGAGCCAAATGGCGTGAGCAAGCGCGCTGATCCTCTCGGCGACAATCACGTGTACCCCCTGCAGATCTTGTCCGGCCGGCAATTCATGCGGTTGAGTGGAGCAAGGAATCTGGTTCCAACGCCGACTGCTGTCGTGAGGACGGCGCTGCAAAAGCAGGTCGGCGGCTATAACAAGGAACTGCCGCATGCCGGCGATATGGAAATGTGGCTGCGTCTCGCATCACATGCCGGCGTAGGGTTCATCAATGCTGATCAAGCAGTATATCGCCAACATGCTGCGAATATGTCGCTGCAATACTATGGAGAAAATATTCTTTCCGACCTTCGACAAAGAAAAAAGGCTTTTGATATCCTATTTAGCCAAGCGCCCGACAGCCTCCGGAAAGATAAGATGTTACGACGCTTTCTTGCCAGAGATCTCGGAAAACAGGCGCTTCGACTGGCTGGCATCGCATTCAACAACTTCGACGTTGCGACGGCCTTGGCCATTCAGCGTTTTGCATTGGAGGTTTCTCCTGATGTGCGAAATTCGTTGCCCTGGATCAAGTTGGTCTGCAAGCAAACGATCGGCCCACAGTACTGGTACGCCTTGAATTCTATTCGGCGAAGAGCTGCAGCATGAATAGCCAGGACCGGGCCGGGTTAGTTCGCCCGCAAAGACGGAAAAAGCAGTCCGTGGTTGGGCGCTCGATCGCTGCTCGCGCCAAGATCGGGGCAAGCATAATAGATCGACCCGGTATCAAAAACCCCGGTGACGCATTCGCGCCACCGGGGTGATTTTGAGCAAGACCGTGGTTCCAAGATACGAAAAAATTTGCCCCAACACGGATCAGGCCGACGCCCTAATCCACGCTCATGCCGGAATACCGGTTTGACATAAGTCGTTGAGCTTGAACACGACTTCCGTCCTGTTCGTTGCTTTGACCTTTTTCATGATATTGCGAACATGTACCTTTACAGTGCTCTCTCGCAGGTTGAGCTCATAAGCAATAATTTTATTCGCCTTTCCGCGTCGGAGCGCCTCCACGACTTCGACCTGACGATCCGTGAATATGCCGGCCAGCGGGCGTGCGGTCGAATTGCTCGAGTCCAGCAAGTGACGCATGGCGAACAGGGCGCTTGCAGGCACAAAAATTCCTCCTGCCACTGACAGCGCGATCAGCTCCATACACACGCTGACGCTGACTGAGGCGGGTATGAACCCCTTGGCCCCGTACTCGAGCGCTTTAACGATTTGGCCGAAATCGTCGCTATCAGCCAATACGATAAGTGGCGTTGATGCGAATTCCGACGAAATCATCCGGATTTGCTCCGATACGGCCGGCTCATCGATCTTCTTGCCGCCGACGTTCAAGAGGATTGCCGAAAGCGGAGGATATTCGTCGCGCTTCAGCTTCCACTCCTCAATTGATCCAAAAGCCAGAATCTGCAAATCCGCCTTTTGGGCAGCCATGCATTGCGCCAGGCATTGCCGATCAAGCTCACGATTATCGAGAATGACAAGCGAATGCGTTTGACTTGCCGATACAGCAAGTATGTTGGAGTTATTTTCTATCCTGAGGGGAAGGGCTACGTTCTCCTGCCTAAGGTCCAAATTCGGTATAAGTGCTGAATTCACAGCTTCACCTCCCCCTAACACGTTACGCTCAACTACATCCCGAGTACCAACCCCTCTCAATACGGGGGTTTAGGAAACTCTAAAGTAGGAATCGAATACCACAATTCGCGGAACGTTACAGTAGCTAATATAGGCTAAGTAGCGCACAACTTCTGTCGTAAGTGGGAAATTGAAAGATAAATCTGACGTAGTCTTGAGTGTTACTAGATAAGTTGCAGAATAAACTTCATCGTTACACCTTACCTTGCGACGGACCACTAAATGCATGGAAATAATCGCAGTCTCCGGCGTAGGACCGGGAACGGATGCGGTAGGTGAGCCCGCCACCAACGTTGGTCGATGGATGAACATGGGCGTAAGTCATCATAAGTAGATACGCCTTTAGGTGAATAACCTTAAACGTTTTGTTTCTTTACTCAGATGCAGAAAACAATTCTCTTTGAGATGTAGAAAAATATTAGTCCTGTTGGTGTGAAACCTTGGGTGCAATCAAGCGATTGTTGGTTTCAACTGAGTCTGGACCTGTTCAAGAGTTAGGGGTTTTGCAGGGATGATTGCATCAAACGTCAAGCTGGATGACGGCACCATTATCCACCATCCGGACCTCGTGAATCTTTACGGCTGTACGATCGGTGCGGGAACGCGCATTGGCACGTTCGTTGAGATCCAGAAAAACGTCCTGGTCGGAAAAAGCTGCAAGATCTCCAGCCATTCCTTTCTCTGTGAGGGCGTGACGGTGGAAGACGGCGTCTTCATAGGCCACGGGGTCATGTTTACGAATGACATATACCCGCGCGCCGTCAATCCGGATAGCAGCCTTCAGACGGAAGCCGACTGGATTGTCGTCCCGACCTTGGTCAAGCGCCATGCATCGATCGGAAGCAACGCCACCATTCTGCCTGGCGTAACGATCGGAGAGGCTGCGCAGGTCGGCGCCGGAGCGGTTGTAACAAAAGATGTGCCCGATGGCGCCATTGTCGCTGGCGTTCCGGCCAGGGTGATCGGTCGCGTCAATGACGGGCCAGTCGACATGTATGCGTTGGAGGGAATGTGATGATCGGCATCGCTGTTGTTGGGTATGGATATTGGGGGCCGAATCTGGTTCGCAACATCTCGGAGGCAGCCGGAGCGCACCTCGTTTCCGTCTGTGATCTCAATGTTGACCGGTTGGCGGCTGTCAAAAGCCGCTACCCCGCCGTGACGATCACCGATGATTTCGAGGAAGTGTTGCGTGATCCAAGAGTGGATGCCATCGCTATCGCGACGCCGGTCTTCACCCATTTCAAGCTCGCAATGCAGGCTATGATGGCCGGAAAGCATGTCTTCGTCGAAAAGCCGATGGCATCGACGACGGAGGAAGCCTCGCGGATGGTCGAAGAGGCCGCACGCCGACGCCTCGTGCTGGCGGTGGATCATACCTTCGTCCACACCGGCGCCGTCCGCAAGATGCGCGAACTGGTCGAGAACGGCTTGGGCGACATGTATTATTATGACTCGGTTCGGGTCAATCTGGGGCTGTTTCAGCATGATGTCAGCGTCATCTGGGACCTCGCGGTGCATGATCTCTCCATCCTGGACCATGTTGTGCAGGAAAGGCCGGTGGCTGTTTCAGCGACAGGCATGAGCCATGTCCTCGGCGAGCCGGAAAACATCGCCTATCTGACGCTCTTCTTCGAAAGCAAGCTCATCGCACACATCCACGTCAATTGGCTGGCGCCGGTCAAGGTGCGCCGCACGCTGATCGGTGGCAGCAACAAGATGGTCGTCTACGACGATCTGGAGCCCAGCGAAAAAATCAAAGTCTACGACAAGGGCATCACGCTGAACCCCAATTCTCAGGCTTATGGCGAGAAAGTGCATCAGATGATGGTCGGCTACCGCAGCGGCGACATGTGGGCGCCCAAGCTCGATATGACCGAAGCACTCAAACGCGAACTGGATCAGTTCGTCGAGTGCATCGAGCAGAATTCGCGGCCCATTACGGACGGCCATGCCGGCCTGCGCGTCGTTCGCATTCTGGAGGCAGCAAGCCGGTCGTTAGCCCAGCGCGGTCGCATCATCGAGCTCGAAGAGGCAAGGCGCATCGCATGATCCCGTTCCTGGACATTAAGGCACAATATCAATCAATCAAGGGTGAGATCGACGCCGCCGTGCTCGGCGTCCTTGCCTCGGGGCAGTACGTATTGGGCGACGAGGTCGCGTATTTCGAGCAGGAATTCGCAGACTATTGCAACGTCAAACATGCGATAGCCGTCAACACCGGAACGAGTGCCTTGCATCTTGCCCTCCTTGCGGCGGGCGTTGGCCCTGGCGATGAGGTCATTACCGTGCCATTCACGTTCGTCGCAACCGTGTCGGCGATCTGCTACACGGGCGCACGACCTGTGTTCGTCGATGTTGAGCCCGTGACACTCACGATGGATCCGGCTGAGGTCGAGGCAAAGATTACTCCCCGGACCAAGGCGATTGTTCCCGTCCACCTCTACGGTCAAATGGCCGATATGGACGCGATCGAGGCAATTGCCGAGCGCCACGGCATACCCGTCATCGAAGACGCCTGCCAGGCCCATGGCGCGCAATACAAAGGCCACCGCGCCGGCAGTATCGGCCTATCCGGCTGCTTCAGCTTCTATCCGGGCAAAAACCTCGGCGCCTGCGGCGAGGGGGGTATGGTCGTTACCAATGACGATGATCAGGCGAAGACGATGCGCATGCTGCGAGACTGGGGTCAGGAGCAACGCTATCACCATCTGCTGAAGGGCTTTAACTATCGCATGGACGCCATTCAAGGCGCGATCCTGCGTGTCAAGCTCCGGCACCTTGAAGCCTGGACCGAGGCGCGGCGCACTCATGCGCGCCGCTACTCTTCGCTGCTTGCCGGATCGACGGTTTTGACGACCCCTGTCGAAGCAGCCGACCGGCGTCACGTCTATCATGTCTATGCCGTAAGAAGCCGTGATCGCGATGGGCTTCAACGCCTGCTTAGCGCGGAAGGCATTCCGTCCGGGCTCCATTATCCCATCCCTGTTCATTTGCAGAAAGCCCATGCCGACCTTGGTTACCAGGCCGGGGATTTCCCGGTCTCGGAAGCCGCGGCACGGGAGGTCCTATCATTGCCGATCTATCCAGAGATGCCTGTACGACACGTTGACCAGGTGGTCGCCGCGCTGGAGTACGCCTATGTCAGTTAACCGCGCCGGCGAGGCTCGACTGGTGCGGGCGGTCCATGGTCGCCATGAACGGCCGGCAGATCCTGGCTACCAAACTGGGTTGGTCGAAGAGCTCAGGCAATCATACGGGCGCGCTGGCCTGATAGACCTCTATGGTCGTTTCGCCACAGGCGACGGGGTCGTCGACACTCTGATGCGCAAAGCCATCTGGCAAGCGATCGCGCGGAGCTGCGGCACGGGATTGCAGGTTGCGGGCGGCGCCGGTTTCAAACATCCGGAAACGTTTGAAATCGGCAATGGCGTGTTCATCGGCGCTCAGGCCTATATCCAGGGACGCTTCGACGGCACTTGCGTGATCGGCGACAATGTCTGGATCGGGCCGATGGCCTATTTCGACGCTCGCGATCTCGTGATCGAGGATTCTGTCGGGTGGGGGCCTGGCGCCAAGGTGCTTGGCTCGACCCACACGGCACTGCCCTTGGATGTGCCGATCATTCGCACGGATCTTGAAATCAGGCCGGTACGAATCTGTGCAGAGGCCGACATCGGAACGAATGCGACCATTCTTCCCGGCGTGACCATCGGGAAGGGGGCGATCGTTGGAGCGGGGGCAGTTGTCGTTTCCGACGTCGAGCCGTACTCAGTCGCCGCAGGTGTACCTGCAAAATTCATACGTTGGCGTTCGGATAATGATCCGATGACGAACATGTTGCGTGAGGGAAGATCATGAGAGACAAACGGGTGCTCATTACCGGCGGTGCCGGTCTGATCGGCTCGCATATTGCCGATCTTGTCGCATTGGAAAAACCTCGCGAGATCATCGTCCTAGACAATTTCGTGCGCGGGCGCCGGGACAATCTCAGCTCGGCCATAGTCAGCGCGCCTGTTAAGATCATCGACGGAGATATTCGTGACAGAGCGCTTCTGGCAAAAGTCTTCGAAGGCGTCGACATCGTCTTTCATCAGGCAGCCATCCGCATCACGCAATGCGCCGAAGAGCCACGACTGGCTTTCGATGTATTGGCCGAAGGCACGTTCAATGTTCTCGAAGCTGCCGTAAAGGCAGGTGTGTCGAAGGTCGTCGCTGCCTCTTCTGCCTCTGTGCTGGGCTTGGCCGAGAGCTTTCCGACCACCGAAGCGCATCATCCGTACAATAACCGGACGATCTACGGCGCGGCGAAAACATTCAACGAGGGGCTGATGCGTAGCTTTGCGGAGATGTACGGCCTGCGCTATGTCGCGCTCCGTTACTTCAACGTCTATGGGCCGCGCATGGACGTTTACGGCGCCTATACGGAAGTTCTGATCCGTTGGATGGAACGTCTGATGGCCGGAATGCCGCCCCTCATCTATGGGGATGGCAGCCAGACGATGGACTTCGTCGATGCACGCGACATCGCCCGCGCAAACATTCTGGCCGCGAAAAGCGATGTCACGGACGAAGTGTTCAACGTCGCGAGCGGCAAGGAAATAAGCCTGCTGGAACTCGCGAAGATGCTGAGCGACATTATGGGTTCCTCACTCGAACCGCAGCACAAAGAGGCCCGCACGGTCAACGGCGTAACCCGTCGTCTTGCCGATATCAGCAAGGCCGAACGGCTCCTCGGCTTCAAGGCGGAGATCTCTATGGAGCAAGGACTTCGTGATCTCGTCGCCTGGTGGCAAATGCAGACCGACGCAGGGGGACAGGCTGCATGAGCTCATCTCAATTGACAATTCCGGTCGCCAAACCCGTCCTCGGGGAGGAAGAGGCCGACGCTGCGCGCCGCGTTATTCTGTCGGGATGGGTGACCCAGGGGCCGGAAGTCGCGGCTTTCGAGCGTGAATTCGCCGCCTTCGTGGGCGCCGCGCATGCTTGCGCCATGTCCAATTGCACGACAGCGTTGCATCTGGCCTTGAAGGCAGTCGGCATATCCGCCGGTGATGAAGTCGTCACGGTCAGCCATTCTTTCATCGCGACCGCAAACGCGGTTCGGTATTGCGATGCGGTGCCTGTTTTCGTCGACATCGAGGCCGACGGTTACAATATCGACCCCAGCCTGATCGAAGCAGCCATCACGCCCCGCACCAAGGCAATCCTATGCGTGCATCAACTCGGCATGCCTTGCGATCTCCGCCCGATCGTGGAGATCGGCAAGCGCCACCAGATACCGGTTATCGAAGATGCAGCCTGTGCGACCGGAAGCGAAATCCTGTGGGACGGCCGTTGGGAAAAGATCGGCAAAGCGCATGGCGATATTGCCTGTTTCTCCTTCCATCCCAGAAAGGTCGTCACGACTGGCGATGGCGGCATGTTGACGACCGCCAATCCAGAATATGACCGGAAGTTCCGGCTCTGGCGCCAGCATGGTATGAGCGTTACCGATGCGGTTCGTCACGGCTCGAAACAGGTCATCTTCGAAGACTATGACGAGTTGGGATACAATTACCGGATGACCGATCTTCAAGCGGCCGTCGGACGCGAGCAGTTGCGGCGGCTGCCGGATCTGGTTGCCCAGCGCAGGCTGCTTGCCGAGCAATATTGCGAACGTCTGTCGACGATTGCCGGGCTTTCTCTGCCGGCCGAACCGCGATGGGCTCGCAGCAACTGGCAGAGCTTCTGTGTGAGATTGCCCGATACGGTCGACCAGCGGGCCGTCATGCAAAGCCTGCTCGATCAAGGTATCTCGACCCGGCGTGGCGTGATGAACATTCATCTGGAGAAAGCCTATTCTGGTGAGAACTCCTACCGCGCTGCCACGAGCCTGGTGCGAAGCGTGTCTGCGCAGCAGCAAACGATAATCCTGCCGCTTTATGCCCAGATGACGGTGTCCGACTTGGACCGGGTCGTTGAGGCACTTCGCGCAGCCGTTGCGGAAGCGACGGTCGGGGCCGCCAGCGTGCAACGTGCCGTGGAGGTCGCTGTCGCCTGAACCCGCATTTGCCCGACGTAACAATTTGCATAACGAAACAATGCGCGTATCCCCGGATGCGCGCATTGTTCGTTATGCTGATTTCGTGATCCATCCGCGGATGGCTGCTGGCACGGACTCCGGCGGAAGCAGGTCGATCAGCATGCGCAGCGAATAGAGCCCGCAGAGAACGACGGCGACAAAGCCAATCACCGTCGCCGGCCATAGCGGCAAAATCGAGAACATCAGGAACACCAGTCCCGATGCGGGCAAAAAAAGCAGCGCGTGTCTGCGATTGGCGGCGGACCAGCGAAACCCGGTCAGCTTGCGCACGATCACATAGATCAGGATGCTGTGCCAGACATAGAGGCCAAAAAACGCCATGCCGGCTCCGCGCGTACCGAGCAGCGATACGAAGAGCCAGGCAAGCCCTACATGCACGACTGCCGCCGCAACCTCCGTCCAGAAGAAAATCGCCTGCGTACGCTTCGCCACGACGATGAAACCCATCGGCCAGGAAATAATCCGCAGCATCATTCCAAGGCAGATCCAGCGCAGAAGCTCGACTGCCCCATGAAATTCCGCTGAATAGAACAGGCTCATCATGAGCGGCGCGAGCGTCAGCGTGCCGAGCAAACCGGGGCCAGCCAGCAGCATGCTGATTTCTGCCTGTTCATTGACCAGCCGATTGCATTCGGCATTGTTGTCGATCGTTGCAGTCAGGCGCGGATAGAAATCCGTTCCCATGGCCTGCAGGATGAAACCCGCGTATAGACCGCCGAGGCCCCAGGCCGCTTGATACAGCCCGGCCGCCATGACGCCGCCCTCCTTCAGCACGATGATGCGGATGGCATAGGCCGCACCGAAGGTCAGAAGCCCGCTTGCCATGAAGACGAAACCGAGCCGGAGCAGCGCCGACACCTCCCGGCTGAACTGGCGCGTCGGCATTGGCGAGGGATGCGGGAAGATCCGCCGGCTGTACCACCAGGTCGGAAGGATTGAGGCAGCTGCAATGACCACGAGCGACGGTGCGATCGCCTGGACCCCGAACAGGTAGATCAGCGGGATGCTCACGGCTGTGCCGAAGAGCCCGGCAATCACGTTGATGCGAGCAAGATCCGCAATGCCGCGAAGGCCCTGGATCAATGCGCTCTGTCCCGCAGACACCAGCCGGAAGAAAACGGCGAGCGACAGCAGCACAATGCCACCGACGTGCTGGAAATCACCGAAAGTGAAACGTGAGACAGGATATGCCGTTGCTGCGAGAAGAAGCGCGCCAAGCAGCGCCAGCACCACCGATATGCGTCTCAGTACGGTCGCCGACTGGGCAATCCTCGCTGCGTCGCCAGTGCCGGCTGCCTCCGCGACTTGACGCACGCCACTGCCGCCGACGCCCAGACCCGCGATAGACGCCGCGATATCGACAATCGAGCTATAAAGGCCCATAAGCCCAATGCCTTCCGGCCCGAGCAAGACGGCCATCGCCTTGTTTCTGACAATGCTGAGTGCGACGTTTACGAGCGAAGCGCCACCCATCAGAATCGTCGACCTGAGGATCTCAGTGTAGGTTTGGCTGCCGGGTGGGGTCATGCGCAAAGTCATCAGATACCCCTAGCCATCTATCCCGTGCTGGCGTTCAACCGCCCGCCGCAGGCTCGATTGCAGCACATGCTTTTCTCTTGTCACCGGCTTACCTGACTGACATGCGCCTCTGTCTGAACAGGCAGCGCAGCGGCGTCTTCGGGCGGCGCATCGGCGATGCGGGCCCGGCTTACCCTGATCACGTCGCCCGGTGCTAGCTCGGTCGTTTCGGAGGCCTGGAATTGATTGACCTCTCCCTTGTCCCGCCGGTTCACGAGGAATGTCAGGGGGAGTTCTTCAACGCGGCTATTCACGTTGGCGCCGTTCGACAGGTCTTCGAGAAGCAGTTGTTGCGTGGTGTCACGCTTCAATTTGAGCTGATCGAGATTGGCTTTTTCAGCCTGCACCTCGGAAGCGACCTCGCTACGGCGAGTGTCGGAAAGTCCCTCGAGATTTCGCGTCGTCTCGTTGATCGCCTGGCGGCCCCGCATGATGGCCGTCACGAGGTCGAGCCGGTCGGAGCGATAGGTGGTGAGCAATCGTTCCAGATCCATCTGGCGTGAAGTGATCGTGAGGCCCTTCTGGACCAGCGTCTTCACGCTCGTCAGTTGCTCTTCGACCGATTGAATATTGTCATCCGAGCCTTTCAGCTTTTCTTCCAGTGTATCGATTTCCGCCGTCAATAGATTGCGCAATTCGGCGAGAGCCACCGACTGCTTGTCCAGTGCGTTTGCACGGGCCTTAAAAATGACCCGCTCCTCCTGGTAGAGACTCTCGGCATATTGCCGATCGGCAGCGGGCGGCTGATCGAAGACGATCTCCTTCGCGCCGGCCATTTCAGTTTGCAGACGCGCGAGCTTTGCCGAGCTGCGCAGCAGCGAATGGTCGATTTCCCGCAAATCCCCGGCAAGCCTGATCGTCTGCGATTGCTGCAGTGCCGCAGCCCGCAACGGGCCGCCGCTCATCGCCAGGGACTGCAGGACGCTGAGGCCGGAGCGAAACTTGTATTCTCCCGGCGCCACTACGTCTCCGACGACGTAAATAGAGGGATAGTCGAGAATGTCGATGGTCACTGCAGGTGCCTGGGCCAGACCCATCTTTGCCTGAAGGCGCTTGCCGATCTCGCTAGTTAGTTCCTCATTGTCCAGATTTCCGACCGACAGCGACCCCAGAAAGGGCAGGGAGACCACACCCGCATCCGAGACCGTATAGTCGCCTCCAATCCCATCCCATCGTTCAAACTGTCCCTTGGACGGTATCCATTGGACGATCGTCAGGCGGATTCTCGTTTGTGGAGCCAAGGGGGCGCTATCGGCGAGAGCTGGCGACACTGCTCCGGCAAGCAGGACGAGTGCGCTGATGACAGACGTCGCACGAAAGGACACGCGAGGGGGGCGGCGCAGGCGCAATAGATTCATGTACATGTCTCGCCTACAAAACTCCTTCAACAAACGCTGGTTCAATGCTTTAAGCCCTGTTCGAACGCCGGACGCCAAGTCCGAAACCACATCGTCAGTGTGCAGCCTGGCGAAGCCTTGAGGAAGGTGGAGGTCGTTTGCTTTGCCACATCACTATTGATGAGGCAGGGAGGTGCTTCAGCCTAAATTGAGTAGACACCTATATTGTTGGTGCGACACACTGGGGTCGCCTTGGAAAATCAATAGGTTCTTCACGCAGAAATAGGCGCGCTCGCTTCGGTAAAGTGCAACCCCTCCGGCAGCGCCTTCATGCTCGGGATCGTCGATTTTACCGCACGATGGCCGGCTGCTTCGCCACCTCTGCGGCTTCGAGCCTTGCCCAAGAAGCCGCGAATCTCTGCCCTCGCGCATCTGTTCCATCGCGTGGGCGACACAACACGGCCGGCTGCCCAAAGGATGCCGCCTGTAGAGCGAAAGGCGTAGGATATACTCGCTCAGTTTTCGACTACAATTCAGGGCCGCGTATCGAACGGTCCTCATAGATTCGATCCTGAAAATCTCGCGAGAGGTGCCTACCATGTATCGCAACGCTCGTCGGTGGACCTCGCGTTCACTCCTGGTTGATTCGTTGGTCTCCCGATGGTTGACTGCCGGCGGAGAGCCAAGGCCACGCAAACCTGGCGAAAGGCGCGAGGATAGTGCTCAACTTGCGGCATCCGTGCAAACTGCGGATGGAAACAAGTATGGTACCCTTGCCGACAATCCCCACAACAACGCGGCGCTCGACGAGCATGACGCTGAACATAGAGTGAGCGTGATCGGCGACCCGGACGGTCGGGCCGATATCACCCGCGTATCGCCGCCCTTGCCTGACGCTTTCACAACGATAAGCGAAATGGGAATTCGACACGATGAGATAGCCGCGTCTCTGTTGCCCGCCCATACGCCTGGTTTTGCAGGTTTCGAGCGGAACGCGAAAGGAGTTGCATTTGGGGCTCAACCGTCCCTTTATCACGCCGGCGCTGGAATGAGCCTCATAGGCGACGATCCTCTGGCTTCCTATCTGTCGCAAAGTCCTGCACCGTCAGTTTCGGGGCAAGGTTCTGCTGCGGTGACGGGCGAGCGTGCGCACTCGGGTAAAGTCGTCATTCTCGAATCGAGCCCGTCAGCGCAGGCGACTGCGCAGCATGCTGGCGCTAATTCGCTGGCATTTGGCATGCCCTTTGGTGTGTGCGGATGCGGCTACTATACCTCCCCTACGCGGATTCTCGATTGGGCCCATGGCGGCTCCATGCTTCAACCGGACGGTCAATTGCCGGGGACCAGGCTGACCGAGGGACCGGACTATGCAGCGACGATCAAGCGGGCCATCGGCGCCTCGGTCAGCGATCCTCTTCTCGATCGCAATTTGTCCCCTCTCTCGGGCTGGCGCGGGACCGCAACGTGGACGGATTCGACGATCTTGAACGGATCGTTGCCCGGTGGCGGAGAAATCGGAACGGGAACGGGCACAACCAAAGGTATAGGTTCCCTTTCCGGCTCTGTGACGACGCCACCTTCCACACAGCGGTCGCTGACAACGCAAAATCTGTCGGCCGCTGCGGCGGCGGCCAGCAACGCGATCGTCCTGGAAAACCAGAAGCAGGGTAATCCAGAGAGCGAGTGGGGCATCGACGGTGCGGGTAGCACCAACATCGAAGGGTTTGCGACCGACATCAGCGTCGACAACGGCAAGACGGTCAGCTTCAAGATCAATACCAATTCCAACAACTACCGGATCGACATCTATCGGCTCGGCTATTATGGCGGCATGGGCGCGCGCAAGGTCGCGACCATGCAGCATACCGGAGTGCAGAATCAACCAAGTCCGTTGCGCAATGCCACAACCGGCACGGTGGATGCCGGCAACTGGGCCGTTTCGGCGTCGTGGACCGTACCTGATGATGCCGTCTCGGGCGTCTATATCGCTAAGCTCGTGCGACAGGATGGCACCTCCGGCGAGAATCAGATCCCGTTCATCGTGCGGGATGACGATAGCCACAGCGACATCGTTTTCCAGACTGCCGACGAGACCTGGCAAGCTTATAACGGCTGGGGTGGCGCTAACTTCTATGGCGGCAACGGTCCGGCGACAGGGCAGGGGGCGGGGCGGGCCTATGCGGTCAGCTACAACAGGCCGATCGCGACCCGCGGCGGGGTCGGCACCTATGCCGGTCCGCAGGATTACCTATTCGGCGCCGAATATGCCGGCATCTACTGGCTGGAACAGAACGGCTATGACGTTTCCTACATGTCGGGTGTGGACGTCGACCGTTATGGCAGCCTGTTGCTCAATCACAAAACCTATGTTGATGCCGGGCATGACGAATACTGGTCTGGACAGCAGCGGACCAATGTCGAAGCCGCGCGCGATGCAGGCGTCAACCTGATGTTCTGGAGCGGTAACGAGGTCTATTGGCGGACCCGTTGGGGCAATGCCTACAGCGCCGACGGCACGCCCTATCGCACGCTCATCTCCTACAAGGAGACGTGGGCACCCGGTACCAGCATCGACCCTTCCAACGAATGGACAGGCACCTTCCGCGACCCGCGCCTCAGCCCACCTGCCGTGGGCGGCGGAAACCCGGAAAACTCACTGACCGGACAGTTGTTCAAGGTCGACGATGTCGGCAACAATCTCGCCGCGATCACAGTCGGATATGACGACGCCAACCTGCGCTTCTGGCGCAATACGAGCGTTGCCAATCTTCAGCCTGGCCAGACGGCAACACTTACCAAGAACTATCTTGGTTACGAATGGGACGAAGCGACCGATAACGGCTTCGATCCGGCTGGCCTTGTCAAGCTGTCGTCGACGACGCTTCCGGTCAGCACCTACTTGCTCGATTACGGAAATACCACCGGCAGTGCGACCGCGACCCACAATCTGACGCTCTATCGTGCGCCGAGCGGTGCACTGGTGTTCGGCGCCGGTACCGTCTACTGGACATGGGGTTTGAGCGACAATCACGACAATCAGGCGACCCCGACCGATCCTCGCGTGCAGCAGGCGATGGTCAATCTGCTCGCCGACATGGGCATTCAGCCGGGAACACTGCAATCCGGACTCGTCGCCACAACCGGTTCCACGGATCATGTTGCACCGACCTCCGTCATCACGGTACCCGCGACAGCGGCCGTTGGATCCACTGTGACGATTACGGGTACCGCTGCCGACACGGGCGGCGGTGTCATCGCCGGCGTCGAAGTTTCCACCGACAACGGGGCGAGCTGGCATCCGGCGACAGGCGATGAGAACTGGACTTATACTTGGTCGCCGCAGACCGCGGGCACCTACACAATCCGGTCTCGCGCCGTCGACGATAACATCAACCTCGAAACACCCTCAGTGGGGCGAACGGTCACCGTCACCGGACCGACTTACACGTCTCTCTTCGGTTCGGCGACGCCAGCGGTCGTCAACACCGGCGATACCTCCGCTGTTGAACTCGGGGTCAAATTCCAGACCTCTGCGGCAGGCACCGTCACCGGCATTCGTTTCTACAAGGGCAGCCAGGACACGGGCACGCATACCGGTTCATTGTGGTCGAGCACCGGCACGCGGCTTGCAACCCTCACCTTCACGAACGAGAGCGCCAGCGGCTGGCAGATCGCCTATTTCACCAGTCCGGTGGCGCTGACGGCCGGACAAACCTACACAGCGTCTTACCACACGAATACCGGTCACTATTCGACAACCGCCGACTACTTCATCTCCAATGTGACGAGTGGGCCGCTGACGGCGCCGGCTAGCGGCAACGGTGTATACACTTATGGCAGCGCCAGCCTGTATCCCACGAGCACCTTCCAGTCGACGAACTATTGGGTGGATGTGATGTTTACCACGTCGGCCTCGAACACGACGCCGACGGCGGTTGCGGATGCGGGGGATGCGACGGAGAAGGGTGGCGTGGCCAACGGTTCGGGCGGCGTGGTTGCGAGCGGCAATGTGCTGACCAACGACACCGATGCGGATGCCGGTGACACCAAGACCGTCACCGCGGTCGTCTTTGGTGCGACATCAGGCACGCTCGGCACCGCACTGAACGGCACCTATGGCAGTCTCGTGCTCAGCGCATCGGGCGTCTATTCCTATGCCGTCAACGAGAGCAATACCGCCGTCCAGGCGCTGCGCCAGTCGACCAACACGCTGAGCGATGTCTTCAGCTATACGATGCGCGATGCCGCCGGCGCCACGGCCACGGCAAGTCTCACCGTCACCATCCATGGCGCCAATGACGCGCCGGTGCTGGCCGTCCAGACGGCTGGCCAGAACGCCACCGTCGGCTCTGCCTTCTCATTCGTACTGCCGACGACGACCTTCACCGATGTCGACAGCGGTGAAACGCTGGCCTACACGGCAACGGCTGCCGATGGCACGGCGCTGCCCACCTGGCTGAGCTTCAATGCCACGACAAGGACCTTCTCCGGCACGCCGACGACATCAGGCACCTATGGCGTCAAGGTGACGGCGACAGACCTTGGCGGCCTTGCGGCCAACGAGAGCTTCAACATCGCCGTGTCGACGCCTGGCAACACGCCGCCGACGGCAGTTGCCGATGTGGGGGATGCGACCGAGAAGGGCGGGGTCGCCAACGGTTCGGGTGGCGTGGTTGCCAGCGGCAACGTGCTGACCAACGATACCGATCCGAATGCCGGTGACACCAAGACCGTCACCGCGGTCGGCTTCGGCGCGACCTCAGGCACGCTCGGCACCGCACTGAACGGCACCTATGGCAGTCTCGTGCTCAGTGCATCGGGCGTCTATAGCTATGCCATCAACGAGGCCAGCGCCGCCGTCCAGGCGCTGCGCCAGTCGACCAACACGCTGAGCGATGTCTTCAGCTATACGATGCGCGACACTGGTGGTGCCACGGCCACGGCAAGCCTCACCGTCACCATCCATGGCGCCAATGACGCGCCGGTGCTCGCCGTCCAGACGGCTGGCCAGAACGCCACCGTCGGCTCTGCCTTCTCCTTCGTACTGCCGACGACGACCTTCACCGATGTCGACAGCGGTGAAACGCTGGCCTACACGGCAACGGCTGCCGATGGCACGGCCCTGCCTGCCTGGCTCGCCTTCAACGCCACGACGCGGACCTTCTCCGGCACGCCGACGACATCAGGCACCTACGGCGTCAAGGTGACGGCAACCGACCTTGGCGGCCTTGCCGCCAACGAGAACTTCAACATCACTGCAACAGCGGCGCCTGTGACCTACAGCCTGTTCAACGCCTCCAGCACGCCGACCCAGACGAACCTCAACGATGGTCAGCAGCTCGAGGTCGGCGTCAAGTTCCAGTCGAACGTTGTCGGTGATGTCACCGGCATCAAGTTCTATCGCAGCGCCAACGACAACGGCCAGAACGTCGTCGACCTGTGGACCACGACGGGTACCAAGCTCGCCACCGCCACCTTCACCAACACCACGGCGAGCGGCTGGCAGACGGTGAACTTCACAACACCCGTCACCATTGCCGCCAATACAACCTATGTCGCCTCCTACCACACAACCGGTGCGTACGTGGCAACCGACAATTTCTTTACCACCACAGTGACCAGCGGCCCGCTGACCGCGTCAACCAGCGGCAACGGCGTATACATTTATGGCGGCTCCGCTACCGCAGGCATTTTCCCGAATGCCACCTACAACGCCGCCAATTACTATGCCGATGTGGTCTTCCGTCCGGCATCGACAACACCGAACACGACGCCGACGGCGGTTGCGGATGCGGGGGATGCGACGGAGAAGGGTGGCGTGGCCAACGGTTCGGGCGGCGTGGTTGCGAGCGGCAATGTGCTGACCAACGACACCGATGCGGATGCCGGTGACACCAAGACCGTCACCGCGGTCGTCTTTGGTGCGACATCAGGCACGCTCGGCACCGCACTGAACGGCACCTATGGCAGTCTCGTGCTCAGTGCATCGGGCGTCTATAGCTATGCCATCAACGAGGCCAGCGCCGCCGTCCAGGCGCTGCGCCAGTCGACCAACACGCTGAGCGATGTCTTCAGCTATACGATGCGCGACACTGGTGGTGCCACGGCCACGGCAAGCCTCACCGTCACCATCCATGGCGCCAATGACGCGCCGGTGCTCGCCGTCCAGACGGCTGGCCAGAACGCCACCGTCGGCTCTGCCTTCTCATTCGTACTGCCGACGACGACCTTCACCGATGTCGACAGCGGTGAAACGCTGGCCTACACGGCAACGGCTGCCGATGGCACGGCGCTGCCCACCTGGCTGAGCTTCAATGCCACGACAAGGACCTTCTCCGGCACGCCGACGACATCAGGCACCTATGGCGTCAAGGTGACGGCGACAGACCTTGGCGGCCTTGCGGCCAACGAGAGCTTCAACATCGCCGTGTCGACGCCTGGCAACACGCCGCCGACGGCAGTTGCCGATGTGGGGGATGCGACCGAGAAGGGCGGGGTCGCCAACGGTTCGGGTGGCGTGGTTGCCAGCGGCAACGTGCTGACCAACGATACCGATCCGAATGCCGGTGACACCAAGACCGTCACCGCGGTCGGCTTCGGCGCGACCTCAGGCACGCTCGGCACCGCACTGAACGGCACCTATGGCAGTCTCGTGCTCAGTGCATCGGGCGTCTATAGCTATGCCATCAACGAGGCCAGCGCCGCCGTCCAGGCGCTGCGCCAGTCGACCAACACGCTGAGCGATGTCTTCAGCTATACGATGCGCGACACTGGTGGTGCCACGGCCACGGCAAGCCTCACCGTCACCATCCATGGCGCCAATGACGCGCCGGTGCTCGCCGTCCAGACGGCTGGCCAGAACGCCACCGTCGGCTCTGCCTTCTCCTTCGTACTGCCGACGACGACCTTCACCGATGTCGACAGCGGTGAAACGCTGGCCTACACGGCAACGGCTGCCGATGGCACGGCCCTGCCTGCCTGGCTCGCCTTCAACGCCACGACGCGGACCTTCTCCGGCACGCCGACGACATCAGGCACCTACGGCGTCAAGGTGACGGCGACAGACCTTGGCGGCCTTGCCGCCAACGAGAACTTCAACATCACTGCAACAGCGGCGCCTGTGACCTACAGCCTGTTCAACGCCTCCAGCACGCCGACCCAGACGAACCTCAACGATGGTCAGCAGCTCGAGGTCGGCGTCAAGTTCCAGTCGAACGTTGTCGGTGATGTCACCGGCATCAAGTTCTATCGCAGCGCCAACGACAACGGCCAGAACGTCGTCGACCTGTGGACCACGACGGGTACCAAGCTCGCCACCGCCACCTTCACCAACACCACGGCGAGCGGCTGGCAAACGGTGAACTTCACAACCCCGGTCACGATCGCCGCCAATACCAATTATATCGCCTCCTACCACACCACGGGCGCGTACGTGGCAACCGATGGCTTCTTCGCCAATGCCGTCACAAACGGTCCGTTAACGGCCCAATCAAGTGCCGTCGCCGGTGGCAACGGTGTCTATGGGTATGGCGGATCTGCCACCGCAGGTCTCTTCCCGACCAACTCCTTCGATTCAGCGAATTACTATGCCGACGTTGTCTTTCGGCCGCAGCTCGTCGGATGAAGAAAAGGACAAGGTTACGGGCCGGTTTCGAATGAGGCTCATACGACACAAATGCTGGTCGCAGCGAAGGGCGCTTCGACCGCCCGCATTCAAGGAATGCCGATGAACAAGTTCGAGCGGCTCCCGGTAACCGTGTTGGCCGGCTTCCTTGGCGCTGGTAAGACGACGCTCCTCAGCCACGTCCTGAACAACCGTCAGGGCCTGCGGGTCGCTGTCATTGTCAACGATATGAGCGAAGTGAACATAGACGCTAGTCTCATTCGGGACGGCGGCTGCAACCTGTCGCATACGACGGAGACATTGATCGAGCTCAGCAATGGCTGCATATGCTGTACCCTGCGCAACGACCTCCTGACGGAAGTACGGCGACTGGCCGAAGAGCGGCGATACGACTATCTGTTGATCGAAGGCACCGGCATTGCCGAGCCATGCCCCATCGCTGCAACCTTTTCCTTCCGCGACGAGAACGGCGTCTCGCTCGCCGATTTTGCCAGCCTCGACACGATGGTCACCGTGGTCGACGCTGCAAACCTGTTGGCCGACTACAGCAGTGCCGATCTGCTTGCCGACCGCGGCCTGCAGCGCGACGGCGAGGACCGGCGCACACTCATCGACCTGCTGGTGGATCAGATCGAGTTTGCCGATGTTGTCGTGATCAACAAGATCTCGGACGCGACCGAAGAGATCCGCGCGGAAGTCCGCAAGATAGTTGCTGCGCTCAACCCGGATGCGCGCCAGGTGGAGACGGATTTCGGCAAGGTTTCTCTGGCAACCATCCTGAGTACGGGCCTCTTCGATGAAGCAAAGGCCGCCGCGCACCCGTTGTGGCACAAGGAACTGTACAGTCCGGGCGACCATGTTCCGGAGACGGAGGAATACGGGGTAGCGAGCTTTGTCTATCGCACGAGGCGTCCCTTCGACCCCATGCGGTTTCGAGCGTTCCTGGACGAGCCCTGGCCGGGGGTGATGCGTGCCAAAGGCCATTTCTGGCTTGCCACGCGCCCGCGTCATGTGGGCGTAATGTCGGCTGCCGGCATCCAACGGCGCTGCGAGCCCATGGGGCTCTGGTGGGCAGCCGTGCCCCGGCAGGACTGGCCGAACCATCAGCAGTTTCGTCAGCATATCGAGAGCCGGTGGGACAGCGCTTGGGGCGACCGTCGGCAGGAGCTCGTGTTCATCGGTGTTGATATGGACGAAACAGGTGTGCGGACCGCACTGGACGGATGCCTCGCCAGCGCCGATCCGCGCGACTGGGCCACCCTCGAAGATCCGTTTCCGGCGTGGTAGCGCGGGGCGGCGCAGGACAACACTCGCGTTAACCGGCTCGACCAGCCGGACCGGCCCAGGATTCCTTTTCAACCAGCGTAAGCCACTTAGAGCGCCGCGCGTCCTTTCAGACGCGCTAAGGACGCTCTAACATTTTGAATGGGCGCATGCAGATTTGGTGCCTTGTCTGTCGGGTATGCGGGGAGGGTCATCATATCGGCGTAGGGGATACCTCCCTCATACCCCAGATTGCTGTCGTACGTTCCCTTGGCAAAGGTGCCAGAATGCACGTCTTCTATAACGGTCGAAGGGCCGGCCGACGCGGGAGGGGACGCCGCTAATGCGGAGAATTCATGTCAGTAATCGTGAGTACCTGAGTACATTTGGTGGAGCGTTGAGTATCTGTCGTACATCCTCTGCCTGGAGCGCAGTCCTTGGATCCGCGACGGTCGTTTCTTCGACAAGTACCGATGGTTCCCCAAGCTTTGCCAAACAGAGCAGCGCAACCGTGCAATCCTCCTTCACCGGCACGGTCACATCTTCCCTGATATCATCAGGCGACATGCAATCGTCCCCTGCATCGTCGTCGACCGCGATGCCGGCGCCTGCGGCCGAGGGCGGCGCGCAGGACACGTCCATGAAGACGGCGTCGGCTGCGACGGTCTTCCAGACGCCGTCCTCGACACCGCAACGCACCGTGCTTGGCCCGGATCCGTCCGAGGAGGCTGCGACACTGCCCGCTGCTCCCACGCTTACGGGTGTTACCAGCGACGCCGACACCGGCAGCGCCAAGACGGCGGCGGCGGTCAGTTCTTCCAGCAGCCTCGACACGGCTTCGTTGCGCCTTCAGGCGTCGATAGCATCCATCTCGGTGGAGCCGAGCCAGGACGTTTCCGCTGAGACAACTGCGGCCCCGACTGCACTGGCGACACCGCTGGCGGCGGCCGCGGCGGCGACGCCCAACAAGATCGCGCTCGAAAACCTGAAGCAGGGCAACCCGATCAGCGAATGGGGTCTTGAGGGCGACGGGGGCGGCACCATTCAGGGCTTCGCCACCGAAATCAGCACGAATATCGGCCAGACCGTCGATTTCAAGATCGCCACCGATTCCACCCACTACCGCATCGATATTTACCGCATTGGCTATTACGGTGGGGCCGGGGCGCGCAAGGTCGACTCGATCGAGCAATCGCTGACATCGGCGCAGATCCAGCCGCACCCGATTGTCGACATGTCGCTCGGCCTCATCGATTGCGGCAACTGGTCGGTCTCGGCGAGCTGGCAGATTCCGACGGACGCGGTCTCCGGCGTCTATTTCGCCAAGCTGGTGCGCGAGGATGGGACCGAGGATGCAAGCATCATCCCCTTCGTGGTGCGCGACGATGCCTCGACCAGCGATATCGTCTTCCAGACATCCGATACCACCTGGCAGGCCTATAATGCCTGGGGCGGCGCCAGCCTCTATTATGGCCAAGTCCCCGTCGATCCGGCCGACATGATCGGTTACCTGCCGCCGAACTGCAGCTGCGGACTGACCGCGATCGGCCGTGCCTCGGCCGTCAGCTACAACCGCCCGATCATCACCAATACCAGCCCGATCGGCGGCTCGCATGATTTCATCTTCGGCGTCGAGTCTTCGGCGATCCAGTGGCTGGAGCAGAACGGCTATGATGTTTCCTATATCTCCGGCGTCGATGCGACGCGCAGCGGCAGCCTGCTGCTGAACCATGATGCCTATCTCTCTGTCGGTCATGACGAATACTGGTCGGCCGAGCAGCGCGCCAATGTCGAGGCGGCCCGCGATGCGGGCGTGAACCTCGCCTTCTGGAGCGGCAACGAGTGCTACTGGAAGGTGCGCTGGGAAAGCAGCATCGACGGCAGCGGCCAAGCCTACCGCACGATGGTTTGCTATAAAGAAACCTGGGGCACGAGCACGGATCCGAGCACTACCGGCACTGGCACCTGGCGTGATCCGCGCTATGCCGATCCGGGGCAGGAGCCGGAAAATTCGCTGACCGGAACGATGTTCCAGGTGGACAGCTACCGTTCCGATACGATCACCATCCCCTACGACTATTCGAACCTGCGCTTCTGGCGCAACACCGATGTCGCCGAGCTGCAGGAAGGCGAGACCTATAATCTCGTGCAGAACCTGCTCGGCTACGAGTGGGATTCCGACGTCGAAAACGGCTTCCGGCCGGATGGCCTTATCAACCTGTCGCTCTCCTCCATCGCGGTCAGCACCTATCTGCGCGACTACGGCACGACGGTCGGCGATGCGGTGGCGACCCATAGCCTCACCATGTACCGGGCCGAAAGCGGCGCGCTCGTCTTCGGCGCCGGCACCGTCTTCTGGTCGTGGGGTCTGAACGCCAACCATCAGGGCCCGGAAACGCCCACCGATCCCAACGTGCAGCAGGCGATGGTCAACATGTTCGCGGACATGGGCATCCAGCCGACCACGCTCGACGCGAGCCTGATCCTCGCGACCCAATCGACCGACGCGTTGAAGCCGACCTCGTCGATCAGCTCGCCGATCATCGGTGCAAGCTTCGTCGAGGGGCAGCGCGTCACCATCACCGGCACGGCGCAGGATTTCGGCGGCGGCATCATTGCCGGCGTGGAAGTTTCGACCGACGGCGGCCAGCACTGGTTCAAGGCCACCGGCCGCGAGAGCTGGAGCTATAACTGGGTCGTCCAGGCGAGCGGCACCTATACGATCTTGTCGCGCGCCGTCGACGACAGCGTCAATCTGGAGGCACCATCGGCCGGCAAGCAGGTCACGGTTACCCTACCGGGCACACAGGGCCTGTGGACGCTGGCGGAAAAGCCTGCGGTCGAAGCGGCGGTCGATCCCAATCCGGTCGAGCTCGGCCTGCGCTTCCAGGCGACGACGGCAGGTTCGGTGCAGGGCATCCGCTTCTACAAAGGCTTCTACGATACCGGCGACCATGTCGTCAGCCTGTGGAGTGCCAACGGAACGTTGCTGGCGAGCGGCGTGTCGGTTGGCGAACCGCTCTCCGGCTGGCAGACGGTGATGTTCTCCTCGCCGATCCAGATTGCCGCCGGCACGACTTATGTGGCCTCCTATCACGGCAGCGGCTTCTACTCCGCCACCGAGAATTATTTCGGCAGCCCCTATGCTAGCGGCGCGCTGAAGGCCGTCGATGGCGGCGGCGTCTATGCCTATGGCGACAATGCCGGCACATTCCCCGGCCAGAGCCCCGGCACCGGCACCAACTATTGGGTCGACGTGGTCTTCGATGCCGGACCCAACAGCGCGCCGGTTGCAGCCGACGATACGGGGCTGACCATCACCCGCAACAACAGCGTCGTCATATCGATCGCCTCGCTCATCGGAAACGATGCCGATCCCAATGGCGATGCGATGACGATTTCGGCCGTCAGCAATGCCGTCAACGGAACGGTGACGCTCAATCGGCAGAACGGCACCGTCATCTTCACGCCGACCAACAATTATTCGGGGCCGGCAAGCTTCACCTATACGCTGTCGGACGGGCGCGGCGGCACGGATCAGGGCAACGTCAGCCTCACCGTAAACCAGGGCCCTGGCGGGGAAACGCTGTTTACATCAAGCGAAGGTCCGACGGGCGCAAGCTTCAACGAAGGTCAGTCGCTGGAACTCGGGATGAGGTTCGTCGCTTCGTCCAGCGGCATGATTACCGGCATCCGCTACTACAAGGCGGCCGGCGATGCCGGCGCCCATACCGGCTCCCTCTGGACGGCCGACGGCACGCTGGTCGCGACCGTCAGCTTCGCCGACAGCGGATCGGTGAACGGTTGGCAGACGGCGACATTCACCAATCCGGTGCATATCGCGGCCGGGACGACCTATGTCGCCTCCTACCACACGACAGGCTCCTATGTGGCGACAGCAGGCTATTTCACGTCCGCCCACACCAATGGGGCGCTGACGGCGCTCGCCGGCAGTAACGGCGTCTTCGGCGATGGCACGGGTTTCCCGACCTCCAGCTACCAGTCGTCGAACTACTGGGTGGATGTCGTCTACAACCAGACAAGCAATGCGGTGCCGTTCGCCGCCAATGACAATGGCTACACGACCTATTCCAATACGGCGCTGTCGATTTCCGCAGCCAGCCTGCTCGCAAACGACACCGATGCCGATGGCGACCCGCTCAGCATCACCGGCGTCAATGGCGCGGTCAACGGAACGGTGACCTTCGACAGCCAGACCAAGTCCGTCATTTTCACTCCGACAGCGGGTTATACGGGTGCGGCAAGCTTCTCCTATTCGATCTCGGACGGATATGGCGGCGCGGCGTCGGCCACGGTGAGCCTCACTGTCGGCACGCCGCCCGCGGGAGGCACGACGTCAAGCCTGTTCACCGGCGCCGACACGTCGGGCGTTGCCGCCGCCAATGATGCCAACTCGGTCGAACTCGGCGTCAAGTTCATCGCTTCCGCCAGCGGCCAGATCACCGGGCTCACCTATTACAGGAGCGCCCAAGATACCGGCACGCATGTCGGCTCGCTCTGGACAGTGAGCGGCCAGCTTCTGGCCCAGGCGACCTTCATCAACGAGACGGCGAGCGGCTGGCAGACGGTTTCCTTCACCCAGCCGATCAATGTTGCGGCCGGCGCCACCTATGTGGCGAGCTACCATTCGAACGGTTTCTATTCCGCAACGGCGAACTACTTCACGACGGACCATGCGAACGGCGCGCTGACGGCACCGTCGAGTGCTACGAGTGGCGGCAACGGTCTTTATGCCTATGGCTCGGGCAGCCTGTTCCCGACCGCTTCCTATAATGCGAGCAACTACTGGGTCGACGTGCTCTATCAGCAGGGCGGCGCGCAGAATGCGGTTCCGGTCGCCGCCAATGACAGCGGCTTGTCGACCAGTACCGGCACGCCGATTACCATCCAGGCCTCCATGCTCCTGGCAAACGACACCGATGCCGATGGCGATCCGCTTGCCATCACCAACGTCAGCGGCGCGGTCAATGGCTCGGTCGCCTACGACGCGCAGGCCCAGACGGTAACCTTCACGCCGACGGCAGGCTATTCGGGACCGGCGAGCTTTAGCTACGCGATTGCAGACGGCAATGGCGGCACGGCGTCGGCGCAGGTTGCGCTCACCATCAACGGCGGCCAGACGGGAGGGCCGGAGCAGAACCTCTTTGCCGCCGATGCGACGCCTTTAATCGTCTCCGTCAACGACAACCAGCCGGTTAATCTCGGCATGAAATTCCAGGCCGATACGGCAGGCTGGGTCACCGGCATCCGCTTCTACAAGGGGGCGGACAATACGGGCCCGCACAACGGCTATCTCTGGACCGCCTCGGGCACATTGCTCGGCAGCGTCACCTTCAACAATGAAACTGCAAGCGGCTGGCAGACTGCGATGCTCACGCAGCAGGTCGAGGTCGCCGCGGATACGACCTATGTCGTTTCCTACAGCACCAACGGCAATTATTCGGCGACCGGCAATTACTTCAGCGCCGATGTAACGAATGGCGACTTGACGGCGCTCAGCGGCAGTAACGGCGTCTATGCCTATGGGTCGAGCGGGTTATTCCCGAGCGCCAGCTATAACAGCACAAACTACTATGTGGACGTAGCATTCAGACCGCAGCTCGCGGCGTAAAAGAAGCGAGCGGGGAGTACCGATGATGAGTGCAGACAACAGACTTCCGGTGACGGTCCTTGCCGGTTTTCTTGGCGCCGGCAAGACGACGATCCTCAACCATGTCCTGCGCAATCGCGAGGGGCGCCGGGTCGCCGTCATCGTCAACGACATGAGCGAGGTGAATATCGATGCCGATCTGGTGCGCGACGGAGGCGCCAACCTGTCGCGGACGGACGAGACGCTGGTGGAGCTCACCAATGGCTGCATCTGCTGCACATTGCGCGACGATCTCCTGAACGAAGTGCGCCGCCTCGCCGCCGCCGGCCGCTTCGATTATCTGCTGATCGAAGGCACCGGGATCGCCGAGCCGCTACCGGTCGCAGCCACCTTCTCCTTCCGCGACGAGAGCGGGGCCGCCCTCTGCGATGTCGCGCGGCTCGACACGATGGTTTCCGTCGTCGATGCGGTCAATCTTCTGGCTGATTATGCGAGCGCGGAATTCCTGCGGGATCGCGGCGAGAGCCGGGACGGAGACGACGAGCGCAAGCTGGTGGAACTGCTCGTCGAGCAGATCGAGTTCGCCGATGTGGTGGTCATCAACAAGGCGCAGGATGTGCCGCCTGCAGCGCTTGCCGAGGTTCGCCGCATCGTTGCCGCACTCAACCCCGATGCCCGTGTCATCGAGACCGGCTTCGGCCGTCTGACACTCGACGCCATCCTGAATACCGGCCTCTTCAGCGAAGCCAGAGCTGCTCGCCATCCGCTGTGGCACAAAGAACTTTTCGGCTGGGGCGACCATGTGCCGGAGACGGAGGAATACGGTATTTCGAGCTTCGTCTATCGCGGCCGCCGGCCGTTCGATCCCTCCAGGTTGCGGGATTTTCTCGACAGGAAATGGCAGGGCCTCATCCGCGCGAAGGGCCATTTCTGGATGGCGACAAGGCCCGACGAGATCGGCCTGCTGTCGATTGCCGGCACGCAGTGCCGCATCGACACCAAAGGCTTCTGGTGGACGTCCGTGCCGAAGGCGCAATGGCCGCGTTATCCTCAATTCCGCCAGCTACTCGACCGGCATTGGGACGAGGTCTGGGGCGACCGCCGCCAGGAACTGGTCTTCATCGGCGCCGGCTTCGACGAGGAAGCCATCCGCACCGCGCTCGACGACTGCCTGACCGGTGAGGAGACAGGCTTCGATCCGCAGACCGCCGCCGGGCTTCGGGACCCGTTTCCGGCGTGGCAGCACGCACATTGAAATAGTTAGAGCGTCCTAATGGACGTAAGGCGCCCTAAGGTGAAGACGTTTTGATTATCAACCAGAGGAGAGAACTATGAGCAACGAACTCTATGCAGATGGCATCGGCGAAATCACCATCACGGGAACGATCGTGCGCATCGACCTGATGTCGCTCTCGGCCACTGATCGTGACGCCAACAACAATCCGAAGCCGGTTTTCCGCCAGCGCATCATCATGCCGGTCGACGCCTTCGCCAATGCGGTCGATCTCATGCAGAAGGCGCTTGGCGGCTTGGTCGAGTCGGGTGCGGTCCGTCGCATCGGCGATATGCCAGCTGCGGCGGCTGCCGATATTCAGACGGTGCAGGCCGGCGCTTCGAACGCCTCGCCGAACTTCAACTGATAAGACAGGTCTAGAGCGCCGTGCGTCCATTCGGACGCACAAAGACGCTCTACTTTTCAAATCGAAGCCTCGGTCTCGTATTGTTTCGGGTGGGCCATGAGTGGTTTTCTGCATACCAACCTGCACTGTCTTGCACTGGTCGCGCGTCATCACGGCGTCGATCTTGCTCCTGAACGATTGCAGCACGATTATGCCGTCGGCAACGATCCTGTTGCCATGCGGCAGCTGCTGCGCATGGCCAAGGATGCCGGCCTCAGGGCAAGGCATCTGACACTCGACTGGCGATCCCTGTTCCAACTCGGCGAGGCCTTCCCGGTGCTCGCAGAGCTGACGAACGGCAATTGGGTGGTCATCGCCGGCGCTGTCGGGAGCGGGGAGGATGAGAGAATCCGCGTACTCGACCCGCTGGCGTCACGCGCCGAGGTGATGATGCTCAGCGAAGAGCAGTTCGCCAAGGCCTGGCTCGGGTCGGTGATCCTGCTGAAGCGCAACTATCGCATGTCCGATGAGGACCGGCCCTTCGGCTTCCGCTGGTTCGTCCCCGAGATCATCAAGCAGCGCAGCTTCTTCCGAGACGTTGCGCTCGCCGCCTTCGTGCTCTACGGGCTGGGGCTGACGACGCCGATCTTCTTTCAGCTCGTCATCGACAAGGTGCTGGTGCATCAGAGCTATGCGACGCTGACGGTTCTGACGGCGGGCATCGCGATCGCGCTCGTCTTCGACGCGACCTTCACCTTCCTGCGCCGCTATTTGCTGCTCTATGCGACGAACAGGATCGACATCCGCGTCGCGACCCGCACCTTCGGCCATCTGCTCAACCTGCCGATCGCGCTCTTCGAGCATGCCTCGGCCGGCGTTCTCGTCAAGCATATGCAGCAGACCGGGCGCATCCGCGAATTCCTGACCGGCCGGCTGTTTCTCACGCTCCTGGATGGCGTTTCGCTGCTGGTCTTCGTGCCGATCTTGCTTCTTTACAGCGTCAAGCTGACGCTTGTCGTGCTCGGTTTCGCAGCCCTCGTCGGGCTCGTGGTGATGATGCTCGTCGGGCCGTTCCAGCGCCGGTTGCAGGCACTCTACCAGGCCGAAGGCGACCGGCAGGCATTGCTCGTGGAAACCGTGCATGGCATGCGCACCGTCAAATCGCTGGCGCTGGAGCCGCGCCAGCGCAAGGTGTGGGACGATTATTCGGCTCAGTCGATCTCCGTGCGTTTCCGGGTCGACAAGATCTCGACCATCGCCCAGGCGATGACCGGACTGCTGGAGAAGCTGATGAGCGTCGCGATCATCGGCCTCGGCGCGCTCGATGTCTTCAGCGGCGCGATGACGATCGGCGCGCTGGTCGCCTTCAACATGCTCGCCGGCCGGGTTTCGGGACCACTGGTGCAGATCGTCACAATGGTGCACGAATATCAGGAAGTCGCGCTCTCCGTGCGCATGCTCGGCGAGATCATGAACCAGCGGCCGGAGCAGGCGGGCCGCGGACGAGGTGTTCGGCCGCATCTGCAGGGCCGCATCGAATTCGACAGGGTCAGCTTCCGTTACGGCCCGGATAGCGCGCCGGCGCTCGATAATGTCTCCTTTGCCATTCCGGCGGGCTGCCTCTTCGGCGTGGTCGGCAAGAGCGGCTCGGGCAAGACGACGATCACAAGGCTCATCCAGGGGCTCTATCAGAGCCAGGAAGGCCTCGTGCGCATGGATGGCTATGACAGCCGCGAGATCGACCTCGTGCATCTGAGAACGAGCATCGGCGTCGTGCTGCAGGATAGTTTCCTGTTTCGCGGCTCGGTGCGCGAAAATATTGCCGCCGCCAAGCCCGATGCCAGCATCGAGGAGATCATGGAAGTTGCCCGCATCGCCGGCGCCGAGGAGTTCATCGAGCGCCTGCCGCGCGGCTTTGACACGATGCTGGAGGAAAACGCCTCCAACCTGTCAGGCGGCCAGAAGCAGCGGCTTGCCATTGCCCGCGCGCTTATCACCGATCCGAAGCTGTTGATCTTCGACGAGGCGACGAGCGCGCTCGACCCCGACAGTGAGGCGATCATCCGCGATAATCTGAGCCGCATCGCCGCCGGCCGCACCGTCATCATCGTATCCCACCGGCTTTCGACGCTCGTCGATGCCGATGCCATTCTCGTCATCGAGCGTGGCAAGGTTGCCGATATCGGCCGGCATGATCAGCTTGTATCGCGCTGCATGACCTATCGCCAACTATGGTCCCAGCAGATGAGGCAGGTTGCATGAACGCGCACATCAGAAAACCCAGCGAGAACCTGCCGGTCCCTTCAGGCAATGGCCCTTCAGACAAGGCGCCCTCAGACGGGGGAAGGCAACTGACGGCCCGCCCGCCGCTGCCGCCGGCAATTGCGGAATTCCAATCCGATGCCGTCGAGCTCGAGGAACGTGCGCCGCCCAGAGTTGCACGCATGACGCTCTATTGCGTAACCGCGCTGATTGCTTCGGCGATCATCTGGGCCTCGGTCTCGTCGATCGACGAGGTGGTGATCGCGCCTGGCAAGCTCGTCACCACCCAGCCGACCATCGTCGTCCAGCCGCTCGAAACCTCGATCATCCGCACCATCGAGGTGAAGGCCGGCGAAGTGGTGCATGCCGGCCAGACGCTCGCCACCCTCGACGCCACTTTCAGCCAGGCCGATGTCGACCAGCAGCAGGCGAAGTTCTCCGCGCTCGACGCCCAGGTGAGGCGCATCGAGGCCGAGCTTGCCGGCGACGATTACACGGCGGCAGGTACGCCCGACCAGATGCTGCAAGCGCAGCTCTTCGGCCAACGACGGGCCTTCTACGTGGCGCAGCTGCAGAATTTCGAGCAACAGATAGCCGGCCAGTCGGCCGCTCTTGCGGCGAGCAAGAACCAGGAGGCTGTGCTCAATGACAGGCGCGATGGGCTCTCGCAGATCGAGGCGGCGCGGGAGCGGCTCTATAATAAGCAGAGCGGCTCGCTGATCACGCTGCTCGGCTCGCGCGATGCCCGCCTCGACGTCGAATCCGATCTGACGGCCGTTCGCGGCCGGGCCGACGAGGCCGCACACGCCTATGCCAAGCTGAGGGCCGACCGGCAGGCCTTCATCGAGGATTTCCGCCGGGCGGCGATGGAGCAATTGGTGGAGCTGCGCGGCCAGCGTGACATGGCGGACGAGGAACTCAAGAAGATGGCACTGCGCCGCAACATGGTCGTGCTGACGGCGCCGGCCGATTCCGTCGTGCTCGACCTGGCGCAGCGCTCGGTCGGTTCGGTGGTGCGGGAGGCGGAGCCGGTGGTCACACTCGTGCCCATTAACGTGCCGCTGGAAGCGGAAGTCTCGATCAACACGCGTGATATCGGCCGGGTGGCCGTCGGCAAGGAAGCCCGTATCAAGCTCGATGCCTATCCGTTCCAGAAATACGGCACCGCGACAGGCGAGGTGAGGACCATCAGCCAGGACACCTTCCTCACGGGCCAGCAGGAGGCCGCCACCAGCCAGCCGGCCGCCCCCTTCTTCAAGGCGCGGATCCTGCTTGCCGATACACGGCTGAATGCCACGGACGTGCCGGTGCGGCTGCTTCCCGGCATGACTGTGACCACGGAAATCAAGGTCGGCAACCGTACGGTGATCTCCTATTTTCTGTATCCGCTGCTACGTGGCCTCGACAACGCAATACGCGAGCCGTAGGACGCGGCGGACTAGTTCGCTCCGGCGATCCCAAGCGAGCTTCGAGGCAGATACTTCGTATCCCATGGCTGCGGCCTGGCCCGCCTCGCATAGCGGTCAAGTCGGGTTTTCCCCCGGCTTTCGGCGGCTGCCCGAGGAGGCGCGAGAGCATCGACGCCGCACCACTCGTCCCGATCCTATCCAGCAGCCGGCGAACCTGTCGTGTGCTTAACTCCGAAACACGCGCCGCCGAGACCAGTGTCGTTCGGCCATCTGGTGTGGCCTCCGGACTGACATCAGGTCCGAAGGCCATTCTGCTTGAGACTAGGGCGTCAACTTTGCGCGTCTAAAGACCGTGCCATCCAGCGTCAGATCTGATCCCGTAGCGGCGCGAACGAAGCGCGAAGTTCGGAGGTGAACAGTTCGGGCTGCTCCCACGCGGCGAAGTGCCCGCCTTTCGACAGTCGGTTGTAGTGGATCAGATTAGGATAGGCCATTTCAGCCCAGCTTTGCGGCGCCTGGTAGATTTCGTCCGGGAAGGCGCTGACAGCGACCGGAATCTTGATTCCGCGCGGATCGAAGAAGCCACCCGTCGGGTGGTGGGCGTTGTCCCAGTAGAGACGGCCCGAGGAGATCGCCGTGTTCGTCAGCCAGTAGAGCGTGACGTTGTCCAGTACATCGTCGGGCGACAGTCCCTCCTTCTCTCCGTCGATGGATCGGGCGATCATCCGGTAGCTGCGGATGTCATGGTCGAGCATCCAGGCGGCGAGGCCGATCGGCGAGTCGGCAATGCCGTAAAGGGTCTGGGGGCGATTGTTCATCTCGATTGCGTAACCAAGGCCATTTTGGTTGAAATCGACGAGTTGGTCCCAAGCACGCTTCTCGTCCGGACCGAGGCCGACAGGCGGGGCGCCCGTTGCGAGTGCCTTCGAGATTTCCGCAGGCACCGTCGCCGCCATGTTGGTATGGATGCCGAGAAGTCCCTTGGGTTGCTGCACCGCCATCAATTCGGTTACGGCATTACCCCAGTCGCCTCCTTGAGCGACATATTTGTTGTAACCGAGACGCTCCATGAGGGCCGCCCAAGCCTTTGCGATGCGCGGTGGGTTCCAACCTGTTTGACGGGGCTTTCCCGAGAACCCGTACCCTGGCAGCGACGGGATGACCACGTGGAAGGCGTCGGCTTCGGTGCCGCCGTGGGACGTCGGATCAGTCAGCGGCTCGATGATCTTTAACTGCTCGATGATAGAGCCTGGCCAGCCATGGGTGATGATGATCGGCAGCGCATTTGCGTGCTTCGACTTGACGTGGATGAAATGGATGTCGAGGCCGTCGATCTCCGTGATGAACTGCGGGAAGGCGTTAAGCCGGGCCTCGACCTTGCGCCAGTTGTGGCTTTTCCAATGCTTGGCGAGCTTCTTGATTGTGTCGAGCCTGACACCCTGACTGTCGTCCGTAACGTTCTCCTCGTCCGGCCAGCGGGTGGCAGCAACGCGGCGATGAAGATCGACGAGCTGGTCCTCGGTCGCGATGAACTTGAAGGGTCGGAGAGCGGGTAATGCACCGGTGGCTGCGAACGCTTCGGGAATCATCCCGATAGCGCTCGCGGACGCAGCGACCGCAAGCAGTGTTCGACGGGTGACATTCGGCTGTACGTGGGACATGGCGTCCTCCTTGCTTGTGCGCCTTATTCGACAAGGAGGAAGGTCGCACCAAAGGAGCCTTGCAACTATTGCACCAAGGTATGGCCGACACCTTGGTATCGGACGGCCGTTCCAACGTCCCGGCTCGACTGCTGTGTGGAAATCGATTTGTTGAAGTTGAACGCGGTCGCCGTTGACTTGGCGGAGGGGGCTTGACGGCCCGATCATCAACTCGCTTTTTTAGCCCGGCCAGAATGAGCGGATCCGGCGGCGAGTCGATTGTACGATGGTATCGGACCAAGAGGGTCGCGCATCATCCTGCTTTTCGCGTAGAAGACCATGACGAGCAACTGCGCGCGCGTCATCGAAGATCTACCGTGCGTCAGGAGTGGATGATGGATCGTATAGATGCAATGAAGGTCTTTGTCACCGCAGTCGAAGAAGGCAGCTTGGCGGGCGCTGCTCGCAAGCTGAAGCGATCCCCGACGGCGATCAGCCGAGCATTGGGTCTGCTTGAACAACATGTTGGCGTAGAACTACTTCACCGGACGACGCGAAGTCTGAAGCTCAGCGAAGCGGGCCAGCGGTACGTCGAAGCCTGCCGGAGGGTGCTGGTCGATCTCGAGGAGGCCGACATGGTCGCAGGTTCGGAGCGATCCTCGCCTCGTGGGACGCTGACCATCTCCGCACCGCCCATTTTGGGCGAGGAGGTGCTGCGGCCTATTCTCGACGCCTTCCTAAGGGATCATTCAAGCGTCTCAGTTCGGCTTCTGATGCTCGATCGCTTCGTGAACCTGGTCGACGAAGGCGTGGACGCTGCGCTTCGAATCGGCAACCTCACGGACTCGTCGCACATCGCCACCCGCATCGGTGGCGATGTGCGGCGCGTGGTGGTGGCCGCCCCGCAATACCTCGAAAGTCATCCCGCAATCGATGAGCTTTCCGATCTAACCAAACACGACCTCATCGCCTTCTCGAATTTCGGTCTCGAATCCTGGAGCTTTGCGCCAACCGAGGGTTCTTCCGTCCCGAGGACCGTCCACTTCGCTCCCCGTTACCTTGTCAACAGTGTTCGGGCCGCCGCGGCATCGGCGGCGGAGGGAATGGGCGTGACGCGTCTCTATTCCTACCATGTCGCTGAATACGTCCGCGCCGGCCATCTGAGGATCATTCTTTCGCACGCCGAGCCACCTGCGTTGCCCGTTCATATCCTGACCCCTCAGGGCCGTGCAGCCGTTCCCAAGGTGCGAACATTCATTGACTTTGCGGTACCGCGTCTACGGGCGGAACTTGGACGCATCGCGGCGGAGTCCGGCAGCCTTGTGTAACTATGCCGAATAGCGGCTGGGTGTCTCCAGGGAGTGACAATTCTCCATAGCAGCGAACGCGTCTAAATCGAAACCGGACGTGTTCTCGTCGATGAAAGTCCTGTCGAGGACGCCGTCGCCACCTGCGGCAAGACTTGCCGTATCGAGCTCGAAGACTGCTTTCATCAGGCCTTTGAGGCGGCCAGATCGCCGCCGACGCGGAGCTGGTGATAGGTCTATGCGATCGGCGTGGAGGACATCGTGACCATCTCGACGGAATCTTGAGGCGCCGCGAACCGCTCGATCACGCGGGGGTCCGGCCACGCGCATCCGGGACAGTCGAATCCTTCCCGTTGGTTCGCCTTTAGCAAGGTTCTGCTGCCCTGCGCTACGATCTGCTGACGGGCCAGCGTTTTGGCAACCGCCTTCAACGCGTCCCAGCCACCTGCCGGATGGTCGTAGCGCCTAACACCTTGGGGCGGGTCTTCTTCATTGTAGATTCCTTGAAAGACTTGAATCCGCGGATGCCTGTCTGGCGAATATATCTTCGGTGGCCATTGCGTCTACCCATCTCGGTGTTCGAAAGAGGCCGTCTCCCGGCGGAAAAGGAGACGGCCCAGGCGGATCTTGGCTAGATCCGCGCGCTCCGGCGGAGGGGAGGACGCTGGAGCGTTTCGCTGCTTTGCAGCGTATCACCCTTGTCGAGGAACGGAGGCGATGTCGGCTCGTCACTCTACGGACAGAAATACGGTGAGCAAAAGTCCCATCAACGGGTCCGTTTACTTCGCGGATCCCCAGACGGCGTCGTGAAGCTGCGTCGTGAAGCTCGTGTCGCGGAGCGATCCAGGAAGACGCGCCGTCACCTCCTGCAACGTCCATGCGTTGCCATCGGGATCCTCGAACGTGACATACGAGGCGTAGCTCTTCCTTTCGGGATTCGGTCCCTTGGCAATTCCCTTGCCGTTGGAGTGATGGAAGATTCCGCCGACGTCGTGGAAAGGGTCGCTGACCTTCACGCCGCGTCGTACGAGGTCGTCACGCGCGGCAAGGACGTCGGACACGACGAGATGCATGCCCTGGGCGGAGCCGGGCGCCGCCGTGGTGATGTTCTGGCCGAACATCACCGAGCCTCCGGAGCCAGCCGGGGTAAACTGGACGATGCGGTAATCGTCGCCCGTGGCGTGGTCTATGTCCAGTCGCCAGCCCAGGCTTTCGTAAAACGTTCTTGAACGATCCACGTCGGAGACCGGGATCACGACGAGTTCAAGGTTCATGCTGGTCAGTCTTGTATCTGACGTCTTAGACGGGGGTTTCGCTTGCTGCGTGGCGTCGGTCATGTCGGCTCCTATTGTTGCCCCGCCTCGGGATCTCTCGGCGGCGACCTCAGGCTACAGAGGTGGGTTCCGGACCGATATTGTCCGAAGGTGTGCCCCACACCTTGGTATCGGCTGCGTCCGTCCTCGCCTACACGCGGGATCTTCGGAGCGCGCAGATAGCTGCGGTAGCAAGACATTCTCCCGAAAAACGGCGGAGTGAATGCCGCTCTTCAGTAATTCTCCCGATGAACGTCAGCACTTAAATCAATTGCACCGACGCCGAGGGCGGAGGGCGGCCCGAGCAAGGACCGCTGCAATTGAAAAGGATGTATATCATGAGCAATCAGCAGAAGGTCGCCATCATCACCGGTGCATCGCAGGGCATCGGCGAAGGTCTGGTCCGCGCCTATCGCGAGCGGAACTATCGCGTGGTCGCCACATCGCGTTCGATCAAACAGGGTTCGGATGACGGCGTACATGCCGTGGCGGGCGACATCTCCAATTCCGAGACCGCAGAGCGCGTCGTCCGCGAGGCGATTCAACGCTTCGGCCGGATCGACACGTTGGTCAACAACGCGGGCGTGTTCACTGCAAAGCCTTTCGTCGACTTCACTCAGGAAGACTACGACCTGAACTTCGGCGTGAACGTTTCGGGCTTCTTCCACATCACGCAGCGGGCGGCGAGGGAGATGCTCAAGCAGGGCTCCGGCCACATCGTCAGCATCACCACGAGCCTCGTAAACCAGCCGGTGTCGAGCGTCCCCACGGCTCTCGCTTCGCTCACCAAGGGCGGTCTGAACGCCGTCACGAAGGAACTGGCCATCGAGTTCGCCAAGACGGGTGTCCGGGTGAACGCCGTGTCTCCTGGTATCATCAAGACCCCGATGCACGCTCCCGAGACTCACGAGTTCCTCTCCGCTCTCCATCCGGTCGGCCACATGGGCGAGATAAGCGACATCGTCGACGCCGTGATCTACCTCGAGAGCGCAAGCTTCGTCACTGGAGAGATCCTACACGTCGACGGTGGCCAGAACGCCGGCCGCTGGTAGGCCTCGACCAGGAAGCGGGCACGTGGCGTGGATATGCCGCGCGCCCGGCAAGCGAGTGAAAGGAAAGACAATGGAACTTGTACTAGCCGCCGATCCGATGTGCTCGTGGTGCTATGGATTCGGCAAGCAAATGGGACTGCTGCTTGAGCGACATCCGGACCTATCCTTGACGATCATTCTCGGTGGACTGCGCGCGGGCGCGACCGACGTTCTCGACGATGCGGGCAAGCAGTTCAGACTGCACCACTGGGGCAAGGTCGAGGAAGCCAGCGGCGTACCGTTCAACCGAGAAGGCCTCCTCGCCAGAAAAGGCTTCGTCTACGACACCGAACCCGTGTGCCGTGCGGTCGTGACCGCTCGTATCCTCCGGCCGGACGCGGATCTTCTGAGCGTCTTCCGGGCATTCCAGCATGCCTTCTACGTCGACGCGCTTGACACCACGGACGGCGCCATACTGGCTGAGACCGGATCTCGCGCACTCACCGAACTCGGTCATCCCGTCGTCTCGGAGGAATTCCTGGCAGAGTGGAATAAACGGAGCACGATCGAAGAGGCTGCGACGGATTTCGCGACGGTACGCGCCATGGGTGTTTCGAGCTTCCCGACGCTGTTCTTGAAGAAGGGTGAAACTCTTCGCAAGGTCGGCGCTGGATATGCGCACGTCGACGAACTTGAGAAGCACCTTGCAGCAATGGCCGCCTAACAGATCGATAAAGGTATCGAACAAGGAGAATAGGAAATGCCAATAGTCACCGTACAAGTAACCCGTGAAGGCACGATCCCTGATCGCACTTCGGTCACTCCCGAGGAGAAGGCAGCAATCATCGCCGGCGTCAGCCAGGTCATGCTCGACGTCCTCAATAAGCCGCTGGAATCGACATATGTGGTGATCGAGGAGGTCGAATTGGACAACTGGGGCTGGGGCGGCCTTCCAACCGTCCAGTACCGGAGGAAGAAGGCTGAAGGAAAAGCTTGATCTCAGGGTGATCCCAACGAAGAAAATGCAGGCCGCCGGTCACCACCTGCGGCTTGTGCGTTTTTCGCCGCCGCCCGGATCTCGGTGCATGCAAGGACCGAAGCTCTCGGCTCGACGACAAAGGATGCGGACCGTGCCGCGAACGAACTGGGTTCTTTCCCAGCTACCTCGTGGTTCGAGGTGCCGCGGCAATCGGAAAGTGGTTTTCCCGAGCCATTGAGGCGTCGACATACCATCGTGCAATAGCTTTGGATTTTGTCAGGAGGATATTTGTCGGCGACGCCGTATTCAGCAATCTTGGAGACGCCAATGCCCCTTGTCAAAGTCCATATTCTGAAAGGTCGCCTGCCGCAGGAGATCGACGTGCTGCTTGATACGGTCCACGAGGTCGTCGTGAAGTCCTTTGGAGTTCCGCCGAGAGACCGGTACCAGATCCTTCAAGAGCACGAGGCGTCACATTTTCGCGCGCTCGACACCGGGCTCGACATCGCTCGGACCGAGAAATTCATCCTGCTCGAAATCACCAGCCGTCCGAGGTCTCGCGATGCGAAGGTGGCTTTTTATTCAAACCTCACGCGCGCGCTCCAGGCTCGTTGCGATGTGCCGCCATCCGACGTGATGGTCTCGCTGCATATCAACTCGGACGAAGACTGGTCGTTCGGCATGGGCAGAGCGCAGTTCCTGACCGGCGAGCTCTAAAAAACACACATGCCCCGGGTCCAGGGGCTTTCACCCACACCAAGGTATCGGCGTTACCAACGTGCACATGCAAAACTCGCCGATCTGAGACATGCTTCCAATCGTGCAGCCAACCGGCTGCGAAACAGAGAAGTGGAAGGAGCCTACACATGAAGGTCCTCATGGTATTCACCTCACATGACACCCTCGGAAGCGCAGGGCGCAAGACTGGCTTCTGGCTCGAGTAGGGCGCTGCACCATACTAGGTCTTCCGCGATGCAGGCGTCGACTTGACTCTCGTGTCACCCAAAGGCGGTCAACCTACGATCGATCCAAAAAGCGATCTGCCGGAAAATCAGATACCCGCGATGACGCGGTTCAAGGCTGACAAGGCCGCGCAGAAGGTATTTGCGACCACCAGGAAGCTGAGCGAAGTCCGGTCCGAAGACTTCAACGCCGTCTTCTATCCCGGCGGCCATGGCCCGATGTGGGACCTCGTGGACAATCCGGAGTCCATCAAGCTGATCGAGTCCTTCTACAACTCCGGCAAACCAGTAGCGGCAGTCTGCCACGCGCCGGCGGTGCTTCATCGCGTAAACTATAAAGGCGCACCGATCGTCAAGGGAAAGCGGGTGACAGGCTTTACCAATGGCGAGGAGGAGGAGGTGCAATTGACGAAGGTCGTGCCTTTCCTCGTTGAAGACGAGCTCAAACGTCTCGGCGGCCTGTATGAGAAGAAGGCGAACTGGGAGAGTTTCGCTATTACCGACGGAAGGTTGATCACGGGGCAGAACCCGGCATCGTCCACCGCGAGAGCACAGGCGCTCGTCAAGCTTCTCACCAGTGTGAAGGCTGGCCCAGCCGCCGTCTAGACTGATCATCGATAGGCGAAAAGAGGCCGCGAGATGATGCACTCGCCTTTCAGTTCGGTCGGCCAGACGGCGTTGGCTCCGAGGTCGCTATGAACTCTTGTCCCGCCGTCAGCCGATCGTCCCCTAAGACCGTCCACATCAACGCGACGGCGGTCTTCCAAATCTACCAAGAGTGCTAATGACAGGGCGTCTCGATGCCCTATCCCGCGGCAGAAACTCAAGCCCCCAGGACGGCCTTCTCGATGTCTTCGACCGAGTGGCCGGTGAGCTCCTTGGGGATTTCAAGCAGGAGTTTCGCAGCAAGAAACTTGTGGTAGTGCTTGCGCAGTTCGCCCAGCGAACGCGGTGCGGAAATGATAGCCAGATGTTCGATCTCGCCTTCGAGCACTTGCTTGTTAAGGTACTGCGCGATGCCTGCGGAGAACCCGTCTTCGGCGAGCTGGCTGTCATCCGGATTTGCCGACGTGCTTCCGTGACGTCCGCCGGAGCCTTTGGCTTCGTCCACGATCGATACGCCATGTATGAGGGACAGACTTAGCTCCGGACCCGACCCGTTATTGCGATAGAGGTCTAGCTTCTCGCCGTCAGTGACGGCGACGACTGTGCCTTGCGGTAATATCATTAGGGATTCCTGTGAAGATGGCGCTGCTCACGAGGGATTTCGCGAGCGGCTAGTCCAGCTAGGCAAACTCGGATGAAGACGCATTGTTCCGGAGGCGACGTTTCGCTCTTCCTGCCAACACCAACGTCATCCGGTCGGCGATGACTTTCGACAAAATCCCGATCCGCTGCGGATCGCGCTCGCTCATCGAATTCAGTCCCATCCGCAATCTCCCAGGTCATCAAACCCGGGGAGTGTGACATTCCAACTTTGCAGAAACAGGACACTTCAACTTTGCGGCTACAACTTTGCGGCACAATATTTGCGGCGTAATCAACATTATGGAACATAAGAATGCCTCCTGTCTCGAAGCGAGACTTCATTGATTGAACCAGCTGACGACTGTGGTCGAACGGCGTAGAAAGCCTGAAATGAAGGATTGGCCTGGCATGGGTGAATTCGGAGTCTACATCTCCACACAGCCAGTGCTGTCACATTTTGTTGCATTGCAAGATGCGCTCGGCAGGACTACCAAAGGGCCTCAATGATTGCGAACAATCCGCCGCTTTGACTAGCAAGCCTCTGAAATAACTTGGAATACGATGATTGAAGAAGCTTTCCTGCATTACTAAAACTTAATCTGCACTGTGCAGATTGATGGCCTTCCCTGTGTTATTTGTTAGCGGCCGCAGCATTTAAGGAAAAGCGTCCCGTGAGTACTATTCCGACAGAGAAAACCGTGCTGGTGTTTCAGGGCGGTGGTGCTCTGGGTGCCTACCAGGCCGGCGCTTACGAAGCTTTGCATGAGGCTGGCATCCGCCCCGACTGGTTGGCCGGGATATCTATCGGCTCAATCAACTCAGCCATCATTGCCGGAAGCCCCGTCGATCAGCGTGTCGATAACCTCCGGACCTTCTGGCATCGGGTCTCCTCCGGATTGCCCGGCCATTTTCTCGGCAATGGCAATGCGATGCGCAAATGGTTCAACGAATCCTCGGCCTTTCTGGGGTCCTTGACCGGCGTTCCCGGCTTTTTCACGCCGCGTGTCTTTGCGCCATGGAACATCCCGGGCGATCCGATGGCCGCGATCAGCCTTTACGACACCGCGCCGCTGCAGGAAACACTCGCCGATCTGGTCGATTTCGACCTGATCAACTCGGGTGCCATCCGTCTCAGCCTCGGCGCGGTCGATGTTGTTAGCGGCAACTTCAATTACTTCGACAACCGCGATTGCGCTTTTTCGCCCAAACACGTGGCCGCCTCCGGAGCACTGCCGCCGGGTTTTGCGCCTGTCGAGATCGATGGCCGCTTTTATTGGGATGGCGGTATCGTTTCCAACACGCCGCTGCAGCGCATTCTCGGTGGTAGCGAGTTGGAGACAGATCTCTGCATCTTCCAGGTCGATTTGTTCAGCGCCAAGGGCGTGCTGCCCAAGGATGTCTTTGACGTCGATGCCCGCGAGAAGGAAATCCGTTTTTCCAGCCGCACCCGGCTCAACACCGACCAGTTCCGCAAGCTTCAGTCGGTGCGCATGGCGGCCAAGCGGCTGATGGAAAAGCTGCCGCCTGAGCTGAAGGACGATCCTGATGCGAAGCTTCTTGAAAGGATCGGCAATGATTGCGCCGTCACCATGGTGCACCTGATCTATAGGCGTGCCGCCTACGAAACCGGATCCAAGGACTATGAGTTTTCGCGGCTCTCCGTGGAGGAACACTGGAAGGCCGGCCATGACGATGTGGTCGAGACGCTAAAACATCCAGAGTGGCTCAACCGGACGCGTCCGACCAATGGGATACGGATTTTCGACCTTGCCGAGCAACGCCTGCGTGGGAAAAACCATGAAAATTGAAGATGTCGTTCGCAATGCCTTTGCCATGCCGCTGACGAGCCCATCCTACCCGCCAGGGCCGTACCGCTTCGTCAATCGCGAATATATGATCATCACCTATCGCACCGATCCGGAGGCCCTGCGCCGGGTCGTGCCGGAGCCGCTGCAGTTCGATGAGCCGCTGGTGAAATACGAATTCATCCGCATGCCGGACTCGACCGGGTTTGGCGACTATACCGAATCCGGCCAAGTCATCCCGGTGACCTATGAAGGCGTACACGGCGGTTACGTGCATTCTATGTACCTCAACGACGACGCGCCGATCGCCGGTGGCCGCGAGATTTGGGGCTTTCCGAAGAAACTGGCCGAGCCATCGCTGACATCCGTCAAAGATGCGCTTGTCGGCACGCTTGACTATGGCGGTCAGCGCGTCGCCACCGCAACGATGGGCTTCAAGCATCGGACACTCGACAAGGCGAAAATCCTCGAAAGCCTGATGCAGCCGAATTTCATGCTGAAGATCATTCCACATGTCGATTGCACACCGCGCATCTGCGAGCTGGTGCGCTACTATCTGGAGGATCTGACGGTGAAGGGCGCGTGGGAAGGCCCGGGCGCCCTGGCGCTGTTTCCGCATGCACTGGCGCCGGTCGCCGACCTGCCGGTGCTTGAGGTTAAATCCGCCATCCATATTCTCTCGGACCTGACGCTGGGCCTCGGCGAAGTGGTCCATGATTATCTTGCAAAATAAGGAGTCCAAACCATGAAGCTTAGGGACAAGGTCTGCATCGTCACCGGCTCGGCCAGCGGTATCGGGCTGGCGATCGCCAAAAAATACGTTTCTGAAGGTGCCAAGGTCGTCATCGCCGACCTGAAGCTCGAGGCGGCGGAAGCGGCGGCCAAGGACCTGACGGCTACAGGCCCGGGCGAGGCGATCGGTCTTGCGATGGACGTCACCAGCGAGGAAGCCGTGAATGCCGGCGTCGCCGCCGTCGTAACCAAGTGGGGCCGGGTGGACGTGCTCGTCTCAAATGCGGGCATCCAGATCGTCAACAAGATCGAGGACTACGCCTTTTCCGACTGGAAGAAGATGCTTGCCATCCATCTCGATGGCGCATTCCTCACCACCAAGGCTTGCGTTCCCCACATGAAAGCGCAGAAGGGCGGCGCGATCATCTATATGGGCTCGGTGCATTCGCATGAGGCTTCGCCGCTGAAATCGGCCTACGTCACCGCCAAGCACGGCTTGCTCGGCCTTGCTCGTGTGGTCGCCAAGGAAGGCGGACCGGATGGCGTGCGTGCCAACGTCATCTGCCCCGGCTTCGTCCGGACGCCGCTGGTCGACAAGCAAATTCCGGAACAGGCAAAGGAACTAGGAATTTCCGAAGACGAGGTCATCAAGAAGGTAATGCTCGGAGGCACGGTGGATGCACAGTTTACCACGGTCGACGATGTCGCCGAAGTGGCGCTGCTATTTGCCGGTTTCGAAACCAATGCTCTCACCGGCCAGTCACTCGTCGTCAGCCATGGCTGGTACATGCAGTAACGGTCGCGCTGCTCAATCCTGTTGAATGTTGCTGTCAATGCCGCGTTGTGTGCATAAGGGAAGATCCTTGGCTTCGGTCAATGTCGCATCGGGAGCCGGCGCCGCAACTAGATCGGTTCTGTTTTTCCGATATCGTTGCCCTTGTCGTCGAACTTGCGATAGGACTTCTCGCTCCATGTATCGAAAGCGATGCGCCGCAGACGGCTATCCACTTCGTCGGTGATCGCATCCGTGATCGGACCGACGCCGAAAAATGGATTGGACGGCAGCTTCGGCGCTCCCGACTTCGTCAGTGCCGGCAATCTCTGATCGACAGCGCCGCGTGTCCGAAAAGACGCGCAAGGGACGCTGTAGCAGATTGAATTGCTGCATAATTTTATCCTTAAATCGATTCCGGTTTAAGCAATTATGCAGTAGTCTCGAACTCTCTCCGCCGGGCAGTTCAGCCGCAGGCTCATGACATTCGAAACGAGCGAGAGCTGTATTTTCATGACCACTCACCGCTTCATTCCGACGAGCTTTCACAATGTCATCGGCTCTCTTCCGCCGGCCCTGTACATCGCCGACGGCGATACCGTGGTCACCGAGACGCTCGATGCTGCCGGGCATGACAAGGACGGCATCAAGCAGACATCCGGCCCCAATCCGATGAACGGCCCGATCTTCGTGGAAGGTGCCGAGCCCGGAGATGCGCTGAAGGTCGAGATCATCAGCATGATCCCGACCAGGGACACGGGTTTTACCCGCAGCGTCGTCGCCGCCAATGTGGTCGATCCCGAGGCGGTTCGCGACCTGCCGCCGCGCGATATCGCCATCTGGGCGATCGACCGCGAAGCCCTGACCGTCCGCCTTTCCGAACCGGTTGCAGGTCTTGAAAATTTCGTTCTGCCTCTCGCCCCGATGATCGGCTGTTTCGGCGTGGCGCCCAGCCTCGGCCAGGCGATATCGACCGCCACCAGCGGCGAATATGGCGGCAACATGGACTATCGGCTGTTCGGCCCGGGCACCACCGTCCGCTTGCCCGTAGCCGCCCCCGGCGCCCTGTTCTTTCTGGGCGACTGCCATGCCGTGCAAGGGGATGGCGAGATCGTCGGAACCGGCATCGAGACGACGTTCGAAGTCACGGTGCAGCTGACGGTGGAAAAGAAGGCCGGACTGGTCTGGCCGCGCGGGGAAACCGCCGAAGACATCTTCACCATCGGCAATGCCCGGCCCCTCGATCAGGCGCTCCAGCACGCGACCAGCGAAATGTTGACCTGGCTGGCATCGGATTATGGTCTGGACAGAACGGCGGCCAGCCATCTGCTCGGCCAGGTGGTGCGATATGACGTTGGCAACGTCTTCGACCCGGCCTACACGATGGCTTGCCGTGTCGCCAAGAAATGGCTCATTCGCCGATAGAGGTTCTCGGGAGCTGCCGTCCCCGGCAGGACTCCTCTCCGTGCGTCACGTAATTGAGACTATCACGACACCGCCTGCCGGACATCAGGACGAAATGGTTCAATGGCAGCGGAAAGCTCCGTGCGGCCACGACGGATTTCGCCGACGCCGGCTTCGGCTTCAATCAAGCCCTTGTTGTGCACATCGCCCAGCCTGACGATCAGATCGGTGTAACTTTCCGAAAGTCCTGCGCGCATCAGCGTTGCCGGCCAATCGGCGCGCGGCAGTTCGCGTGCGACGACGCTCCGGGTCAATAACCGCCCCAAGGCCGCAGCGATCTCGAGCGCCGTGTATTCGCGCGGCCCCTCGCCATGGATGATCCGCGGCAAAGGGCCATGATCCTCGTCGACGAGCAGAAGGTTTGCGGCCATATCGCCGATATCGGCGGCTGAAACGGTCGGGAAGGGTCGTTCCAGCGGTTGGTGCATGCTCGGCATCACGCCGGTCTCATTGGCGATCTTCAGATAGCGTGCGCAGTTTTCCATATGTTCGGCCGAACGCAGAAAGACCATCCTGGCGCGGCACTGCCGGAACCGCTCCTCCATCGCTCGGAACAGGCTGGTAATGCCGGTATCGATCGTCAGATGCGCACCGTAATCGGAGATCGCCAGGACGCGCGGCGGCCGGGCGGCGTCGATCGCCTCCGCCATCCGCTCGATCGACTGCATCATCTGGTGGCTGGCATCGGCGGCGCGAGGGTCGATCGGGCAGATGAGCTGTACAGCCGCCGCGTCTCTCATCGCGAGCGCCATGGCATCGGCATCGCCGACCTCGGCCATGGCGATCTCGCATCCGAGCGCCGCAAGGGGTGCGGCCTTGGCGGGATCGCGGAGCACTGCCCTGACCGGAGCGCCCTCGCCCCGAAGCCTTGTTATCGTTGCCTTGCCAACCTTGCCGGTGGCGCCGAAGATGACAAACATGATCATTCCTTCTCTGTTCGCAGTCGAAGGAATGATGCGCTGGCGCTAAGGGGCATTGCCTGCGCATTCGGCCGATCCGTTGCAGGATCGGCCATTTTTGATCAATTGCGCAGGCGGGCGATGGTGCCGGGGCTGACGCCGACCAGCCGCTTCATGCTGTTTGCCATATGGCTTTGATGCGCGAAGCCTGCTTCCAGCGCGATCTGGCTCAGCGGCAGGCTGGAGCTCCGGATCAGTGCCTCGGCACGCGAGATCCGGCGGTGCATCACATATTGATGCGGCGGCATGCCGAAACTGTTTCGAAACCGCGTCTTCAGATGCGAGAGGCTCAGTCCGGCAAGACCGGCCAGGTCTGCAAGGGAAAGCGGCGTATCGAGATTATCCTCGATGTAGTCGGCAAGCAGCCGCTTCTGACGGGGCGAGAGCGCTCTGCCGCTATCCACTGGACGAGCGCTGCCGCTGCCCGCCTCGACCAGACGGAGCGCGAGGGCCGTCGCCAGCGTATCGGCGTAGAGATTGTCGGACGGCACATTCGCTTCGAGTTCCGCTTTCAAGGCCCAGACGACTGCCTCGAGCCGCGGATCACGGAGTTGAAATTGCGGCACGATTGCCGTTGCGGGATCGCGGCCGAGGTCGATGGCAGCCCGATGGAAAAGATCCTTGCTGATCTTCAGTCGCAGGATCGTGCATTCGCGGTCGTCCTCCCAGACGCCATCGAGGCCGGCTGGCACCACGTCGATATCGCCATGCTTCTGCAGTCGGCGATGCTCCCGCCCGTCACAGCGGCATTGGGCGCGCACCGGCCGGCCGACATGAATTCCGAGGCGATGATAGGGCGTGCCCGCAATATGCGTGCGGCCAGGCGGAATGCGCACCAGATCGGCCTCCAGGCCGTGCCAGCCGCGTCCCCTGCTCGTTGCGAGGATTGTCGCGCTCCCTGCCTGCGGATGATCGTTCATCGGTCCGTTCCGTCGTTCTCGAATGGGACCAAGACTATCTCAAACGTCACCTCCACGGCAAGAAACGGTGTTGTCAGCGTGGACGAGTTTTCTCAATCGTGCCGTGACAGGAAACCGGAAACGGTCGCCAGGCAAAGCTGCTTTTCCTCGACATGCGGCATGTGGCTGGAATTTTCGAAGAGCACCCATTCGCAGCCCGGAACGCGTTCGAGATAGGGCCTTACCACCAGGGGTGTCGCCTCGTCGTATTTTCCCGAGATCAGCAGTGTCGGGGCTTCGATGCGGTCGAGCCTGTTCTCGATCGTCCAGTCCTTCATCGTGCCGATGACGTGAAATTCGGTCGGGCCATTCATGTTGCGGTAGACGGTGTTGTCTTCGTCCATGATCGCAAAGGTCCGCGCCACTTCGGGCGGCCACGGCACCACCCGGCAGACATGGCGGTCATAGAAGACACGCGAGGCAGCGATATAGTCCGGATCGGTGAGGCTTCCCGCCAGCTCGTGCTTCAGCAGCGTGTCCTGCACCTCCTTCGGCAGTTCCTGCCTCAGCCGGTTTGCCTCCGAAACCCAGGTGTGCATGTTCGCCGGCGAGTTGGCGATGACAAGCGCCTTCAGGCCTTCCGGCCGGCGCACCGCGTGTTCGGCACCGAGCATGCCGCCCCAGGACTGGCCGAGGAAGGCATAGCGATCCCGAATGCCGAGATGGCAAAGCAGTGCGTCCAGTTCTTCGAGAAACAGGCCGACCGTCCAGAAATCCGGGCCCTTTTCCGGAAGTCGGGTGGAATTGCCATTGCCGAGCTGGTCGTAATGGATGACCGGACGGCCGTCGAGGGCGGCGATATCCTTGAAGGAATCGACATAATCATGGGTGCAGCCAGGCCCGCCATGGGCGACGACGAGAGGTAGCTTGCCGCTCTCCAGCGAACCGGTGATGCGATACCAGGTGCGATAGTCGCGAAAGGGCAGATAGGCTTCTTTGGTCGTGACTTCGCCCACCGGTGTCTCCATCTCTTAGCAATGATGAAAAGCATAACGCGGCGGCGACGGTGAAGGCAGCTATCACAAGTTATAGGGTGGCCAATTATGGGTCGGCCGGTCTTCGAGCAGGCGGTAATGGATGGCGCGAACCACGGCCTGGGTGCGGTTGCGGGCGCCGAGTTTCTTTGTCGCGGCGTTCAGATGCATCACGACGGTCGGCACGGAACGGTCGATGATGCGGGAAATTTCCTTGGCGGAGTAGCCTTCCGCCGAATGGCGCAGGCATTCCCGTTCCCGTTCGGTCAGGCGGATCGTGCCGACGCTCTTCGCCCGCGTGTCGAAAAGCGAATAGGCGGTCTCATGGAAGACATGGGCAAGCAGGTTGAAGTCGGCGATATAGCGCAGTGCGTGCCGCTCGAAATCTTTGTTTCGGCCGAAGCGGATGCCGGTGACGGTGGCATAGTCGCCGCGTGGCATATGAACCGGGACGGTGACGCCGGTCGACATATCTCGCTCGCTCAAATAGCGCGTTACCGGCGCGGTGTCGTCGTTCATGAAACGGTTGATCAGCGTGTCGGCGTCCGGGTCGTAGTTCCAGAAGAAGGGTGCGGAGGTGCGCAGCGCCACCTGCTGCACCGGATCGATACGGAAATAGCCGCGATTGAACCAGTAGTCGTGCATGTCGTCGGAGATATTCCGCAGCTTCAGCAGCGATGGTATCATGATCGCGCCGTCGAGATCGTAGGGAACGGGTGTATAGTCGTAGATCAGCGCCTCGAAGCCGATCTGCTTCATCGCCTGAAAGGCCTGGTCGATCCGGCCGTCCAGCGTTTCGTGCGCTGTAAACTGCCGTCTGATCGTTCCGATGTCGTCAAGAATGGGGTCGTCAAGCATGGGCTGCTCCCGGGGTTCGGCATCGCGGCCCACCCTATCACTTCTTATAGCTGGCACTGAATGCGGTTTAAGGTAAAAATTTAGCCGTGCCCAAATATTGAGCAAGCGAAATCTTCTGCCGGAGCGATCAATGTGGCGTGAAATACGGCCGGACGAGCGATTCGAGATCGATGTCGATGGCTATCGCGTCGTTGCCTACAGCTTCGGGACCGGCAGCGAGACGGTTTTCTGCCTCAACGGCGGGCCGGGTCTGCCTTGCGATTACCTGCGCGAGGCGCATTCCTGCCTGATCGATAAGGGCTATCGCGTCATCGCCTTCGATCAACTCGGCACCGGCGCCTCCGACCGGCCGGACGATCTCACACTCTGGACGATCGGCCGCTATGTCGAGGAGACCGAGACGGTGCGTAAAGCGCTGGGGCTCGGCAAGGTCCACATGCTCGGCCATTCCTGGGGCGGCTGGCTGGCGATAGAATATGCGCTGACCTATCCCGAAAACCTCAAGACGCTGATCCTTGAGGATACCGTCGCCGACATGCCGCATCTGATCTCGGAACTGGAACGGCTGCGCGCAGCGCTCGGTCCCGAAACCGTCTCGATGATGCAGAAGCACGAGGCGCAGGGCACCTACAATCATCCGGAATATCTCGCCGCCGTCACCATCCTCAACTATCGCCACGTCTGCCGTCTGCCGGAATGGCCGGCACCGGTGCGGCGCTCGCTCGACGATTGGAACATGGCGCCCTACGAGACGATGCAGGGACCGAACGAGTTTCTCTATATCGGCAACCTCAAGGACTGGAACCGCATCCCCGATCTGCCGCGGCTGACGCTGCCGGTGCTCATCACGACGGGCGAGCATGACGAGCTGACGCCAGCCTGTGCGCTCAGGATGAAGCTTGCGCTGCCGAATGCCGAACTCAAGGTATTTGCCAATGCCAGCCATATGCCGTTCTATGAGAACCCGCAGGACTATTATCCGGCGCTTCTCGATTTTCTCAACCGGCACGAGGCAGGCTGATGCAACAGGAAGCGGACCGAACCCGACGAAGACAAAGGGGCGATCGCCGTCATGCATCGCTATAAATTCGTTCTGACGCGTCCGCTGCAGTTCCTGCCTGTCATCTTCGGCATCAGCGTCATCACGTTCATTCTGGTCCGGCTTATCCCCGGCGATCCGGCACGCAACATCCTCGGCACGCGCGCGACGCCGGCAGCACTTGCCAGCATCCGCGCCCAGTACGGGCTCGATCAGCCGATGTGGCTGCAATATGTCTATTTCCTCAAGAACCTTGCCAATGGCGAAATGGGCAAGTCGATCCTCTACAAGATCGACGTGCTGAAGCTGATCGTCACCCGCATCGAGCCGACGCTTGCGCTCGTCGTCTCCAGCGTCGTGCTGTCGGTCCTGATCGCAGTGCCGATGGCGGCGATTGCCGCACGCAATGCCGGCCGGGCGCCGGATCATGCGGTGCGCATCGTCTCGACCTTCGGCATCGGCTTTCCGCCCTTCTGGCTGGGGTTGATGCTGATCATCCTCTTCAGTGTCGAACTCGGTGTGCTGCCGGTTTCGGGCTATGGTGCAACGATCCGCGAAAAGCTGTCGCATCTGGTGCTGCCGAGCCTGACGGTCGCGCTGTCGCTCTCGACCGTGCTGACGCGCAGCCTGCGGGCGGCGATGATCGAGCAACTGAAGTCGGATGTCGCGACCGCGGCGCGCGCTCGCGGCATGCCCGAAGGCATCGTCTTCTGGCGACACGTCCTGCCGAATTCGCTGGTGCCGACGATCAATCTGCTTGCCGTCAATATCGGCTGGCTGATCGGCGGCACTGTGGTAGTCGAGAGCGTCTTTGCGCTGCCCGGCATGGGACAGCTGCTGGTCAGGGCGATCTTCTCACGCGACTACATGGTGGTGCAGGGCGTCGCCATGGTCTTTGCCTGCGCCACCGTGCTCATCAACTTCATCGCCGACATTGTCACTGTCGCCGTCGATCCGAGGGTGAAGCTATGAGCATCGAGGCGATCGCCCCCGCATCCCCCGGCTGGCGCCGGTTCTTCGGCCGGCGGCCGATGCTTGTGCTCAGTGCCGGCCTGCTGCTGTTCTTCGTGCTGGTGGCGGTCGGCGCGCCCCTCGTCGCGCCCTACGACCCGATCATGCAGAATGCCGAGGTGCGCCTGCAGGCGCCGTCATTGTTGCATCCCTTCGGCACCGACAATTTCGGCCGAGACATCCTCTCCCGCGTCATCTGGGGCGCCCGCCTCGACCTGCAGATGGCGCTGATCGGCGTCATCTTCCCCTTCGTGATCGGCACGACGGTCGGCACGATCGCCGGCTTTTTCGGCGGGATCGTCGATGCGCTGTTCATGCGCCTCGTCGATATCATCCTCGCCTTCCCCTTCCTGGTGCTGATGCTGTCGATCATCGCGATCCTCGGCCCCGGCCTCGGCAGTTTCTACATCGCCATGGCGCTGGTCGGCTGGGTCTCCTATGCGCGGCTGATCCGGGCGCAGATGCTGGTGCTGAAAGGCAGCGACTATGCCGTTGCCGCCGTCAGTCTCGGCTTCAGCCGCCCGCGCATCATGTTCCGCCATCTGCTGCCGAACGCGATCGCCGGCTCGATCGTCTTTTCGATGTCCGATGCGACGCTGGTGCTTCTCAGCGGCGCTGCCGTCAGTTATCTCGGCCTCGGCGTCCAGCCGCCGATCGCCGAATGGGGTGTGATGGTCGCGGAAGGACAGAGCTTCATCACCACCGCATGGTGGATCACGCTGTTTCCCGGTCTCTCCATCGTCTGCCTCGCCTTCGGCTTCAGCATGCTGGGCGACGCGCTCGGCGAACTGCTGGGGGTGCACGAATGAGCGGATCCGTGCTGTCCGTCCGTGATCTCACCGTCAGGGCGCATGTCGATTCCGGCCCGCGCACGCTGCTCGATGCGGTCTCGCTCGACCTCGGCAAGGGCGAGATCCTCGGTCTTGTCGGCGAGAGCGGCTCGGGCAAGAGCCTGTTCTGCCGTTCCCTGGTGCGTCTGCTGCCCTCCTCGCTGCTGAAGATCGAAAGCGGTAGCGTGCTGCTCGAGGGGCGCGACCTCATGCGGATCGATGATGGCGAGATGCTGAAAGTGCGCGGCGGCGAGATCGGCATGATCTTCCAGAACCCGACCAGCCATCTCGACCCGGTGATGCGGATCGGCGATCAGATCGCCGAGGGCATCCGCTATCACCAGAGCCTCGGCGCCCGCGAGGCCCGCGCCGCAGCGACGGAAATCCTGGCGCAGGTCGGCTTCCCCGATCCGAAGCGCCAGTACGACAGCTATCCGCACGAATTTTCCGGCGGCATGCGGCAGCGCGCGATGATCGGCGTGGCGCTGTCCTGCAATCCGAAAATCCTGATCGCCGACGAGCCGACGACGGCACTCGACGTGACCATCCAGGCGCAGATCCTGCGGCTGTTGATTGACATTCGCGATCGGCGCGGCCTGTCGATCATTCTGATCACCCACGATCTCGGCATCGTCGCCCAGACTTGCGACCGCATTGCCGTGCTGCGCGGCGGCAAACTGCTTGAAGAGGGGCCGAAGCGGACGATTCTGGCGCGGCCGCAGCATCCCTATACGATCAACCTGATCAACAGCCACCCTTCCCTGCCGGGCGAGATATCAGCGCCATTGCCGGAGCTTGCCGAGGCCAGCCAGCCGGCGAGACCGTTACTCGAAATCGATGACCTCCACGTGCGTTTCAGAGCCGGCGGCGCCCTGCTCAGGGGCGGTGCTAAGACGGTCAGCGCCGTTGCCGGCGTCAGCCTGCAGATCATGCCGGGCGAGACGGTCGGCATCGTCGGCGAATCCGGCAGCGGCAAGAGCACGCTTGCCCGCGCCGTGCTCGGCCTCACCCCGCTTTCTTCGGGTCACGTCACCTTCGACGGCGTCGATCTGGCGCTACAGAAAAGCGCTGGCCTGGCAAAGCTCAGGCGCGAGACGGCGATGGTGTTCCAGGACCCCTATAATGCGCTCAATCCGCGGCTGACGATCGGGCAGATGCTGGCCGAGGTGCTGAAGGTGCAGGGCAAGGTCGCCAAGGCCGATATCCCTGTTCGAATCGGCGAACTGCTCGATCTCGTCGGCCTCGAACGCGAATTCGCCGGCCGCAAACCGCGCAGCATGAGCGGCGGCCAGTGCCAGCGCGCCGGCATCGCCCGGGCGCTGGCCGTCGATCCGAAGCTGATCATCGCCGACGAATGCGTGGCCGCCCTCGACGTCACCATCCAGGCACAGATCATCGAACTCTTCCGCGATCTCACGGCGAAGATGAACCTGACGCTGATCTTCATCGCCCATGATCTCGCAATCGTCCGCAATCTCTGTGAACGGGTCGTCGTGATGTATCGCGGCGAGATCGTTGAGGAAGGCCGCTCCGAAGAGGTCTTCGCGCGGCCGAAACATCCCTACACGGCGGCGCTGATCGCTGCCATTCCTGACATCGATCCTGACAAGCCGCTGCTTCAAGGTGTCGGCGGCAAGGACGATCCGCATTCGATGCCGATTCAATCAATCAAACGCATGCCATAACAACGAAGGGAACGAACTCATGACAAACAGGTGGAAATCAATCGGGCTTGCAGCCTTGCTCGCCGGTCTGACGCTCAGTGCAAGCTATGCCGAGGCCGCCGGTGTACTCACCATCGGCCGCCGCGAGGATTCGACGACGTTCGATCCCATCAAGACCGCGCAGAACATCGACAACTGGGTGTTCTCCAACGTCTACGACGTGCTGATCCGCGTCGACAAGACAGGCACGAAACTGGAGCCGGGCCTTGCCGAAAGCTGGACCACCTCGGATGACGGGCTGACCTACACGTTCAAGATCCGCGACGCGAAATTCTCCGACGGTTCGCCGCTGACGGCGGAAGATGCGGCCTACAGCCTGCTGCGCATCCGCGATGACGCTGCATCGCTCTGGAGCGATTCCTATAAGGTGATCGACACGGCCGTGGCGACCGACGCGCACACGCTGACGATCAAGCTCAAGAACCAGTCCGCGCCGTTCCTTTCGACGCTGGCGCTGCCCAATGCCTCGGTCATCTCCAAGAAGGGCATGGAATCGCTCGGTCCCGACGTCTATGGCGAAAAGCCGATCGCATCCGGCGCGTTCACCGTCGAGGAATGGCGGCGCGGCGACCGCGTCATCCTGAAGAAGAACCCGAATTTCTGGCAGGCGGACCGGGTGAAGCTCGACGGTGTCGAGTGGATCTCGGTGCCTGACGACAATACCCGCATGCTGAACGTTCAGGCCGGCGAGCTGGATACGGCGATCTTCGTTCCCTTTTCTCGCGTCGAGGAGTTGAAGAAGGACCCGAACCTCAACGTCGATATCGACGCTTCGACTCGCGAGGATCATCTTCTGATCAATCATGCGCATGGCGCGCTCGGCAAAAAGGAAGTCCGCCAGGCGCTGGATCTCGCGATCGACAAGAAGGCAATCGTCGATACCGTCACCTTCGGCCAGGGCACCGTCGCCAACTCCTATATTCCGAAGGGCGCGCTCTATTATTATGCCGACAACCTGCAGCGGCCTTATGATCCCGAAAAGGCAAAGGAGTTGCTGGCCGCCGCCGGCGTCTCGGACCTGACGCTGAATTATCTGGTCCGCGCCGGCGACGAAGTCGACGAACAGACGGCCGTTCTGGTCCAGCAGCAACTGCAGAAGGCCGGCATCACCGCCAATTTGCAGAAGGTCGACCCGAGCCAGGAATGGGACATGATCGTTGCCGGCGACTACGACGTCTCGGTCAACTACTGGACCAATGACATTCTCGATCCGGACCAGAAGACCACCTTCGTCCTCGGCCACGATTCCAACAACAACTATTCGACCAACTACAAGAACGAGGCGGTGAAGGAACTGGTTGCCAAGGCGCGTCTCGAGCTCGACCCGAAGAAGCGCGAACAGATGTATGTCGATCTGCAGAAGATGGCCAAGGACGACGTCAACTGGATCGACCTCTATTACAGCCCCTATATCAACGTCTCTCGCAAGAATATCGAGAACTTCTACCAGAACCCGCTCGGCCGGTTCTTCCTGGAAGACACGGTCAAGAACTGAGTTCGGGCAGCATGCAAATGCTCCGCCGCCGTAAAGGCGGCGGAGCATCATTTGTTGCGGCGACAAGTGGCTGAGGCCGCTCGCTTACTCGGCGGCCGCGAGCTTGTCCTGCGTCCTGGTGTCGAAGTCGCTGGCGTCGTGGCGCTCGTGCAACTGGCTCGAGGGATCACCGGAGAGGCGGTTGACCATCCGGCCGCGTTGCACGGCCGGCCTGCTGTGGATGGTGTCGGCCCAGCGCAGCACGTTCTTATAGTCCTCGACCTGCAGAAACTCGGCTGCACCATAGGTCCAGCCCTTCACCAACCCGCCATACCAGGGCCAGACGGCAATATCGGCGATCGTATATTGGCTGCCTGCCAGATACTCGCTTTCGGCGAGGCGACGATCGAGCACGTCGAGCTGACGCTTCACTTCCATGGCGAAGCGGTCGATCGCATATTCGATCTTCGTCGGCGCATAGGCGTAGAAATGGCCGAAGCCGCCGCCGAGATAGGGCGCGCTTCCCATCTGCCAGAACAGCCATGACAGGCATTCGGCGCGCGCGCTCGGTTCGGTCGGCAGGAAGGCGCCGAACTTCTCGGCGAGATAGGTGAGGATCGCACCGGACTCGAAGACACGGATCGGCTTTGGCCCACTGCGGTCCATCAGCGCCGGTATCTTGGAATTGGGATTGACCGCGACGAAGCCGCTTCCGAACTGGTCGCCATCGCCGATCTTGATCAGCCAGGCGTCATACTCCGCACCTTCATGGCCAAGGGCCAGCAGCTCCTCGAGCATGATGGTGACCTTCTGGCCGTTCGGCGTTCCGAGCGAATAGAGTTGCAGCGGATGGCGGCCGATCGGAAGCTCCTTGTCATGCGTCGGTCCCGCGATCGGGCGATTGATGCTGGCGAACTGGCCGCCATTCACCTTGTTCCAGGTCCAGACCTTCGGGGGTGTATAATCGGGAGAACCGCTCATCTTTCAAACTCCTGGCATTGATCGGACAGAGCGCGACGCCAGTTGGGCTGCCGCATTTTTCCTGACATAGCAGAGGCGATGAGGTTTTGTCACAGGTGTCGGCGCGGTTTCACGCAATCGTCAAAGCGCCGGCCACATATAAATTTACGGTGAAGACATAAAATCAGGCAGGAAAAACAACACCTGTAAGACTGTTGCAAAAGTCTTGAGAAATGCACGGCGGGTGCAGTGTCAGCTCTCTCAGCAACTGCGGACGCTGCGACGTTCAGCCAATGCCGCCGCGTGCCTTATTCCTCAAATTACCGCAATGGGAAAGTAAAGAGAGTTCCGCAAGGATTGGATCTCGATGCCAGAAATTATACGGTTGAGGGTTTATGACACGAAGCCAATTGGTGGCCGAGAGACACTCGCGATGATCAGAACAGGAGAGTAGAATGACAAGGTTCGCCCTATACGTTCCGCTTGAAGCCAAGCCCGGCAAGGAGAAGGAGGTCGCGGACTTCCTGCGGTCGGCAGTTCCTTTGGTGAATGCCGAGCCCGGCACGATCTCGTGGTATGCGATTCAAGAGGGGCCTTCCTCTTTCGCGATATTCGATACGTTTGATGACGAGGCTGGACGCGACGCGCATCTCAACGGAAAGGTCGCCGCCGCGTTGATGGAAAATATCAAGGCAGGCGACATGTTCGCCAAAACACCGGAAATTCATAAATTGGGTATCATCGCGGACAAATCGGCGAAGTAAAGGGCCTGGCGATCTGGGATGTCGAGCCCGTTCGCAGACGGGCGTTTTTTCAGAATTGCCGAGTTTGAAATAAATGGGTCAAAACTGGCGAGAAGCCCTATAGTACAAGGCCTTCTTGCGTGTTGCAGAATGCCTGGTTTACGCAACACGCAAAGGCCCTGGTATCGTCTTCGGATTTATAGGGGCGATGGTGTTTGTAAGCTTTTTCGATGATCTTGTTAGGCAACACGGAGACCAGGCGGCTCTTGGAACGTGTACAGAAAGATCTCCGTTGGCTCTCATTTTCTGTACTTCAAAATTAAGGACGCGGGCCAGATCATCATCGTGCGCATCCTTCATCAAAGAATGGAAGTAGCCAAGCACCTGGTAGGCTGTTGCGGGGATTGCTTGAGTATTGCGGTCAGCTACCAATGTCGGTGCTGCCGAGGATTTCGTCCAACTGCCCGACGAGCACACGGCTGCCCTCCACGTCGGTCGCCATCCTGGAGAAGACGTCCGCCATGCCGCGGAAGATGGTCGCTGCCGGATCATCCTCGCCGAGGAAATCGGCGATCTCCTGCATTTCGGCAACCCACCGATAGGCTTTCGGATACATGTCGGGTATGGATCCCGACAGCTTGCGATCGATGTCGGGAAGGCTTTCGGAGAGTTCGGCTTTCAGGCTTTCGGCGGCACCCGAACGCGATGCGGCAAGCAGCATGGCGGTGCCAAGGCCGACAAATCCCTTGTTGATGCCGGCATAACACATCTTCAGTGCCGAGGCGGCGCCGAGCGGTCCGTCGAGCCTGCGGATCCGCAGGCCGCAATCCTCGATCAGCCGGCTTCGCTCCGCGGTGTCGCCGCTGATATAGATGGTCGGACCTGGCTTGCCGGGGACCGGCGGCCCGCCGATGATCGCACCGTCAAGCGCCTCGACGCCGCTGCCTTCGAAGCGTGCCGCCAACGCCTGCATCGTTTTCGGCGCGATGGCGTTGAGGTCGACGAAGGGTGGCGGGACCGGCATCCCCGACGATATGTCCGCGATGAGGTCTGCGACCTTGATCGCCTCAGCCGGCGGAACGATCGACAGGATCAGCTCGGCCTTCGTCAGCTCCTGGCGGCCGACCGGCACCATGCCGGCTGCCTTTGCCCGCGCAATCGTCCGCTCGCTCCTGCCCTCGAGGTAAGTCAGCACCGTAGCGCCGTGGTCGATCAGCCGTTTGGCGACGGCACTTCCCATCGCGCCCGATCCGATAATCGCAAAATTCGGCATATGAACCTCAATCAGTGACGACGTCAGGTGAGAAATGTTGCCGAGGGCCATGCCGTCAACTGCGACGATTCAGCCGGAGGTCCGTTCCGAAGCAGTTGGCCATTTCATGCGCGCTGCCGTTGCGGCACTACTGCTTGATATTCGTCAATGTCGGGACAGTCGACACCGGTATGATCGGTGCTATCATTCGCATTCGAGGATATGGATTTCAATGTATCGAACGATCATCTGCGGTATCGGCATGGGTTCCAGACAGACGGCAATCCGCATCCTTCGCCGGGCTGCAGCGCTGTTGGATGAAGGTGGAAGCGTCATCGTCATGCACGTCATCGAGAATATCCCGCACCGTCACCTGATGGACCTCCCCGAAGAATTCGAAACGAACGCCATCGTCGACGCCGAAAAGAAACTGTCATCGCTCTGCAAGGAGCTGGAAATACCGGCGGTCATCGAGGTTCGCATCGGTGTTGCGGCCTCCCTGCTGGTGTCTTCAGCAAGGGAGAAGTCGGCCGATCTCATTCTGCTTTCATCGCATGTGCCCGATATCACCGACTACGTCTTCTCCTCGATCGTCGAAAAGGTCGTGCGCCACGCCGGATGCTCGGTTCTTGTCGATCGGCGGCCAGCGCCAGCGCTTGAAGGCTCAGCATCTCAAGCGGAAGATGTGGCACCGCTCTAACCTCCACAAGGCCTCCTGAAGAGCAATCCGGGCGGCCTCCCCTCCCCGACGGCGGCCCGGCAACCTATATCATCCCCAAACCAACCAGCAGTATTCGCTGCCCGACCGGAGATATGTATGAGCCAGGATCCATATGAGCTTCTGGGCGTAAAGCGGGATGCGACGCAAAAGGATATTCAAAGCGCGTTCCGCAAGCTCGCCAAGAAGCTCCACCCCGACCTTAACCCCGGCGACAAACGCGCCGAGGAGCAGTTCAAGGAGATTTCGGCTGCCAACGAGATCTTGAGCGACGAGGAAAAACGCGGCCGCTTCGACCGCGGCGAGATCGATATAACCGGCGCCGAGCGGGCGCAGCGCAACTATTACCGCGACTATGCCTCGAAGAACGGCCCTGGCGATCCCTATCACAACAGTGCCGGCTTTGCCGACTTCGGCGATGCCGACGATGTCTTTGCCAATTTCTTTTCGCGCCGTGCCGGCGGCGGCCAGACCCGTGGTCGTGGTCGTGACCGGCAATTTTCCATGGAGGTTGACTTTCTTGAGGCCGTCAACGGCACCAGGACGGAGATCAAGCTGCCGAGTGGCCCGGCGCTCGACGTACAGATCCCGCCGGGGACGCGCGACGGCCAGACCTTGCGGCTGCGCGGCAAGGGCGAGCCGGGCATCGGCGGCGGGCCGGCGGGCGATGCCCTGATCGAAATCCGTGTGCGCCCGCACAGTTTCTTCTTGCGAGACGGTGACGATATCCGCCTGGAACTGCCGATCTCCCTCAGCGAGGCCGTGCTCGGCGGCAAGGTTCGTGTGCCGACGCCGTCCGGACCAGTTAATTTGACGCTGCCACCTCATTCGAACAGCGGCAAGGTCCTGCGTCTCAAGGGCAAGGGTGTTGTAAAACGCGGCGGCGAACATGGCGACGTCTACATTTCGCTGAAGATTGTGCTGCCCGACGCCCCGGATGAACGGCTGACGGCCTTCATGAAGGAATGGGCGACGGCAAACTCCCACGATCCGAGAAAGAACATGGAGGCTTGATCATGGATGATCTCGAATTCCGTCTTTACTTGAAAATCGACATCGTCCAGCTCGACCTCTGGATCGAACAGGGTTGGCTGATCCCGGAGACGTCAGGTGGCCAACGGCAATTTCGCGACGCCGACGTCGCACGCGCCCGGCTGATCCTCGATCTCATGGCAAACATGGGCGTCAACGAAGCCGGCGTCGATGTCGTCATGGAGCTGGTCGACGAGCTGCACGGCCTTCGGGGAACGATGGGCAAGCTGATGACCGCCATCAGCAAGCAGGAGCGGGATGTTCAGCACCGGCTGTTCGAGAGCCTCGAGGAGATCGACCGGCTTTAGCCAGAACCAGCTTCTACGTGGTGAACCAATAGCGGACGATGTGGAAGAACAGCGGCGCGGCGAAGGTGATGGAGTCGAGGCGGTCGAGCACACCGCCATGGCCCTCGATCACATAGCCCCAGTCCTTGGCATTGAGATCGCGCTTGATGGCCGAGAGCACGAAGCCGCCGAAGAAGCCGGCGACGACGATGACCGTGCTGATGGCAGCGGCCTGCAGCGGTGAGAACGGCGTCAAGCGATAAAGCAGTGTTCCCGCGAGGATGGCGGAGGCGCCGCCTCCGACCAGCCCTTCGATCGTCTTCGACGGACTGATATTCGGCGAGAAGCGGTGCTTCCCGAGGAGCTTGCCCCAGACATACTGGAAAACGTCGCTGAGCTGCACGACCACGACCAGATAAACGAGAAGAAGTGCCGGCGGCGTGCCGGTCTCCAGCATGAGGAGTGCCGGGGCATGGCTGATCGAATAGACCGTCAGCATCAATCCCCATTGCACCCTGGCGCTGCGGGCCAGGAATTCGTTGACGTCGCCCGTTAGGGTCGCCACTGCCGGCAGGATCAGGAAGGCATAGACCGGGATGAAGATGGAAAAGAGGCCGTACCACTCGGTTCCGAGCAGCACGTAATGGATCGGCAGCACCACGAAGAACGACAAGAAAAGCGCCAGATGATCGCCGCGTCGCGATGGCGTCAGCGTCCAGAATTCGCGAAGCGCCATAAACGATAGAAATGCGAACAGGATGACCGTCGACGTTTCGCCGAGCAGGATCGCGCCGCCGAAGACGGCAACCATGATCCACCAGGAGCGGATACGGGCGTTGAGGTTCTGAACGGTGGCGACGGAGCCGGGTTCTGTCGCGCGTCGCTGCAGGATGAAACCGATGGCCGAGGCGACGGCAAGCAGGCCGAGGATCGCGGCCAGCACGATGGAGAAAAGGCTGGTCATGCGGCATGCCCCCCATCTGCGAGCTCAATCACCGCTGCGCGGGCGCGGGTCAGGAATTCGGCCTTTTCCTCGCCTGGTTCGACGCGGAGCGGCTTGCCGAAGCGCGCCGTGCAGGTGATCGGGACGATCAGCATGCTTCCCTTCGGCAGGATGCGCTGAAGGTTGTCGAGATGGATTGGCACCAGATCGACGTCCGGAAAACGGCAGGCGAGGCGATAGATGCCGCTGCGAAACGGGGCGATCTCATCGGTGGCGCTTCTCGTCCCCTCAGGAAAAATCAGGATCGAACGACCTTCCTCGAGCAGGCGCTCGAGAGGCTCCAGCGGATTGCTGTCCGGCGCAGGCTTGCGGTCTATCAGAACGGCGCGCAGGCATTTCTCCGCGATAAAGCGGCGAAAAGCGCTCGTTCCCCAATAGTCGCGCGCCGCAATCGGGTGGGTCAGCCGGCGCACCGGCCACGGCAGGGCGGCCATGACGGCGACGGTATCGACATGGCTGTTGTGATTGGCGAAATAGATGCGGCGGCTGGAATCGGGCGTGCAGCCCCGCCACTCGCTTCGGGCGCCGACCAGGATACGGACGAACAGCACGAGAAGGCGACGAATGAGGGCGATCATAGTCTCTCCAGGGAACGGGCAAGCGTTATCGTGCGTGTGATGCATGTAACAAGGCTGCCGGCCGCGATGACCGCAGATGCCAGGATCAGCGACCAGTGGCTGCCGGATATCAGCGTCTCGACGCTCTGGGCGAGGAGGCCCGCCGTCAGCACCGCCATGCGGCGCTGCTTGGCCATGACGCCGCTGAAGTCCTGGGGAAGGCCGACCGATCCTCCGAAGACCCTGATATAGGCGGTGAGTGCGGCGAGCAGCGCAGCCAGCCAGCCGAGCCAGCCAAAGCCGCAGGCATAGCCAGCCGCGATGAGAAACAGGCTGTCGGCAACCCGGTCGGGAAATTCATTGTAGAGCGGCCCGCTCTTGGTTTTCTTGCCGCCTTCGATCGCGACCATTCCGTCCAGCAGATTGCAGACGAGCCGCAGTTGCACCGAGATCGCGGCACAAACCATGGCAATCGGATGTGTTGTGAAAACGATGAGCGCTGCGCCTATACCTGCGAATACGACCGATAAAAGCGAAATGCCGTTCGGCGTCGCGCCACTCCGCGCCAGCCACGCGCTGAGGCCGATGGCCCAGGACGACGACCGGCTCGCGATCGGTCGCCGCGAGGCGCCCTCTTCTTCCCCCATTTCATGTCCCCCAACCCCAATGATACTTGCATATCCTGCCGACGTCGTCACGCCAAGACATAACACCTTGTAAATCCAGCCCATCGCCTCCGCGCTTCGACGAGCCGGCGGCGAGCACGGGTCGAACAGCCTGATTTTTAAGCCTGTTTGCTGCTTGACACATTTTTGGGCGCTACTATGATTTTTGAACCAAATGGTAAAAAAGGGGAACAATCAATGACCAAAGATATCCTGATTTCACGCCGGGCAGTGATCGCGTCCGGCATTGCGCTTGGGGTCAGCGGCTTTGCCCCGCTGGCAAGGGCGGCTGCGCCGCTGAAGGTTGCCGGCATTCATGCGTCGCCGGTGGAAAATGCCTGGAACTCCTGTCTGCACAAGGCCCTGCAGGACGCGGCCAAGGAAGGCGTGATCGAATATGTCTTCTCCGAAGGAGTCTCCGGCACCGATTATCCGCGCGCCATGCGCGAATATGCCGAACAGGGCAACAAGCTGATCATTGGCGAGGCCTATGCGGTGGAGAAAGAGGCCCGACAGGTCGCGGCCGATTATCCCGATACCGCTTTCGTGCTGGGTTCGAGCGGCGAGCAGGCCGGCGACAATTTCGGCGTCTTCGGCACCTGGAACCATGACGGCGCCTATCTTGCCGGCATGCTGGCGGGCAAGATGACCAAGTCGAATGTCGTTGGTTCGGTCGGTGCCATTCCGATCCCCGAGGTCAACATGCTGATCAATGCGTTCGCGGCCGGCGTCAAGGCGGTCAATCCGGACGCAAAGCACCTCGTCTCCTTCATCGGCACCTTCTTCGATCCGCCGAAGGCCCGTGAAGCCGGTCTTGCCCAGATCGACGCCGGCGCCGACATCCTGTTCGGCGAGCGCATCGGCACGGCCGATGCCGCCAAGGAGCGCGGCATCAAGTCCGTCGGCTCGCTGATCGACTACACGCCGCGTTATCCGGATACGGTTTTTGCCAACGCAATGTGGTACTTCCGCCCGATCCTGGACGCTGCGATCGCCGATGTCGCTGCCGGAAAGCCGGTCGGCAGGAACTACACGTCCTACGGCCTGATGAAGGAAGGCGGCAGCGATATCGTCTTCGTCAAGGGCGTCGCACCCGCCGAGGCTGAGGCTGCCATGGAAGCCAAGCGGGCGGAGATCAAGGCCGGCAGCTTCGAAGTTCCGAAGATGATGGACGAGCCGAAGTAATTCGGCTGATGCGTGGCGATGCGACGGATCTGGCGGCAGCGATCAGCCATGGCAAGGTGAGCGCTGCAGAGGCGATGCAGGCTTCCCTTGAGGCAGCTGCGCGGCAGGAGCCGCTCGGCGCCATCGCCTATCTCGATGCCGCCATGGGCCTTGCCTCGGCCGACGACCGGGACGGTGAGCGGCGGAGCGCGCCCGATCGCTTTGCCGCCAGGCCCTTTGCCGGCGTGCCGACCTTGGCAAAGGATCTTGGCGGCCCCTTTGCCGGGCTACCGGTCACGGCCGGATCCGGTCTTTTCGAAAGAACGGTCGGCGAAGCGGATTCCGATCTAGCTGTCCGTTTCCGCGACGCCGGCTTCTGCCTGTTCGGCCTGACGACCAGCCCGGAATTCGGCCTATCGCTCGCCAGCGAACCGGCGATCGGACCTGTCTGTCGCAACCCACTCGATCCGGCACGAACCGCGGGCGGCTCATCCGGTGGTGCGGCGGCAGCGGTTGCCGCCGGGATCGTCGCGATCGCGCATGCCACCGATGCCGGCGGCTCGATCCGCGTGCCCGCCGCCTGCTGCGGCCTTGTCGGGATGAAGCCGACGCGCAGCGCCATCCCGGGTGGGCCATCTTTCGGCAACCACCTTGCTGGCATTGCGAGTGAACTCGCAGTCTGCCGTTCGGTGCGGGATACGGCGCTGATTTTCGACGAGCTGAGCGGCAATTCACGAGGTCCCTTTGCGGATCCCTCCCCTGTCGATATTGACAACGGGCGTTTGCGGATCGGGCTGCTTGTCGATACCGGCTCAGTCTATCCGACTGAGGGCGCTCGGCTCGCAGCCATCGGGGATGCGGCTCGAGCTCTCGAGAGCGACGGGCACGAGATCGTTCCGCTGAGTTGGACCGAGTTCGAATGGAGTGTCACCGCCAGCGGCCGCGCCTTCGCGGATATCGTCTCCGTCAACCTTGCAGCACTCATAAAGGCGGCGGCGCTTGACGAAAGCAGGGCCGAGCCTCTGACGCAGGCTTTCGCGGCGCGCGGACGAGCGCTGTCGGCCACCATGCTTTGGAACACGCTGAGCGAGGCCGTCCTGGTGAGCGGTAAGCTCTGGACACTCTTCGACAGGGTCGATTGCATCCTGATGCCGATGCTGTGTTCCGCGCCCCTTGCGATCGGCTCCTTTCCGTCCGATCATGCCGACACGGATCTGCATCTCGAGCGGATGACGGCATTTGCGCCGCTTGCCTGCCTCGCCAATATTTCGGGCTTTCCTGCTTTGACACTGCCTTTCGGACAGGATGAGCATGCCATGCCGCTGCCGGTGCAGATCATGGCGCCGATGGGTCACGAGCCGCGCCTGCTGTCGCTTGCCGGGCGCCTGGAGGCCGAGGGGCGATGGCAGCATCGTTTTCCCGTTGCAGGACTACCGTCATGACCGGGCCTGTTCTGGAAATTATCGGCGTCAGCAAGCGTTTCGGCGACAATCTCGCCAATGACGATATTTCCATGACGCTCGCCAGGGGAGAGGTGGTCGCCCTGCTTGGCGAGAACGGCGCGGGCAAGACCACGCTGATGAGCATCCTTTTCGGCCATTACATGCCGGATGCCGGCCGCATTCTGATCGAGGGCACGGAGGTGCCGCAGGGCAAGCCGCGTGCGGCGATCCGCGCCGGCGTCGGCATGGTGCATCAGCATTTTTCGCTCGCACCCAATCTGACCGTTCTCGAAAATGTCATGACCGGCACGGAAATGCTGTGGTCCTGGCGCTCAAGAACGTCCGCGGCGCGGAAGAAGCTCTTGGCAATTTCCGAGCGCTTCGGCCTGAAGGTTGATCCGGATGCCCGCCTTGGCGACCTGTCGGTCGGCGAGCAGCAGAGAGTCGAGATCCTCAAGGCGCTCTACAACGACGCCCGCATCCTGATCCTCGACGAGCCGACGGCGGTGCTGACCAATATCGAGGCCGAACGGCTGTTCACGACGCTGAGGGAAATGGCGCGCCAGGGCCTGTCGCTGATCTTCATCTCGCACAAGCTCGACGAGGTCATGGCGGCTGCCGACCGCATCGTGGTCCTGCGCGGCGGCAAGATGGTCGCTGAACGCAAGGCGTCGGAAACCAGCAAGGCGGAGCTCGCCGAACTGATGGTCGGGCGCCGCGTGACGCGGCCCGTGCGCGAGCCGTCGACACCCGGCGCCGTTGCCCTCGAAGCTGCCGATGTGACGGTCCGCACCGGCGGCATTGATCGGCTGAAGTCGATCAGCTTCCAGCTGCACCAGGGCGAGATCCTCGGCATCATCGGCGTTTCAGGCAATGGCCAGGCGACATTGGCGCATCTTCTCTCCGGTATGCTGGCGCGCAGCGCCGGCGACCTGCTGCTGTTTGGCGAAGCCATCGGCAATCTTGGTGTTAGCGATGCCGTCGACGCGGGCATCGGCCGCATTCCCGAAGACCGCAACGAGGAGGGCGTGATCGGCGAAATGGCGATCTGGGAAAACGCCGTGCTGGAGCGCATCGCATCGCCGGCGTTTTCTCGCCGTGGTTTCGTCAACCGCAAAGCGGGTATGGCGTTTGCCAGGGAGATTATCGACGGGTTCGATGTTCGAGGCGGCGGCCCGGCCATTCGCGCCCGGCTGCTCTCCGGCGGCAATATGCAGAAGCTCATTCTCGGCCGCAATCTGCATCGGCGGCCGCGCATCCTGATCGCGGCGCAGCCCGCGCGTGGCCTCGATGAAGGGGCCGTGGCCGCCGTCCACGCACGCCTGCTCGAAGCCCGCCGGCAGGGTACCGCCGTGCTGCTGATCTCGGAAGACCTCGACGAGGTGATCGCGCTTGCCGATCGCATACAGGCAATCGTCGGCGGGCGCCTGTCTCCGCCCGTCGAGGCCGAAAGCGCCGACGCCCGCAGGCTGGGGCTGATGATGGCCGGCGAATGGCAGGAAAACCCAGAGGCCGGCCATGCGATTTGAGCGCCGCGAGCACCGCCCGCTTTACCTGCTGATCGTCACGCCTGTGATCGCGGTGATCGCAGCGCTGGCGCTTTCGGGCATCTTGATATCGATCGCCGGCGCGCCGGTGTTCGATGCCTATTGGCGCATCCTGACCAGTGCCTTCGGCTCGCGGCTGTCGGCGACCGAAACGCTGACGCGGGCAACGCCGCTGATGCTGACGGGGCTTGCTGCCGCCGTCGCCTTCCGGGCGCGGCTCTGGAATATCGGCGCTGAGGGCCAGTTCTATCTCGGCGCCATCGCCGTTGCGGCGGCAAGCTCGAAACTGCTCGGCAATCTTCCCGCTCCCATTCTCATCCCGCTGCTGCTGCTCGTCGGCGCCATTGCCGGCATGGTGCTGATCCTGATCCCGCTCTGGCTCAGGCTGCGCTTCTCGGTCGATGAGGTCGTCACCAGCCTGCTCCTGAATTTCATCGCCGTGCTCTTCGTCTCGATGCTGATCGACGGCATCCTCAAGGATCCGCTGGCCTTCGGCTGGCCGCAGTCGCAATCCGTCAGCGATCACGCCATGCTGCCGAAGCTGGTCGCCCGCTCGCGCCTGCATATCGGCTTTGCGATCGCGATCGGGCTGGCCATCATCGTCCATTTCGTCCAGTCGCGCACCGTGTTCGGCATGCAGTCGCGCGCCGCAGGTCTCAATCCCGGCGGGGCCGTCTTTGCCGGCGTCCCGCTCGGCAAAACGTTGGTGAAGGTCGCCTGTCTCTCCGGTGGGCTTGCGGGGTTGGCGGGAGCGATCGAGGTCATGGGCGTCAAGGGTTATGTGACGACCGATCTGTCGCCGGGCTTCGGTTATGCCGGTATTGTTGTCGCCATGCTCGCCAACCTCAATCCACTCGGTGTCGTCTTCGCCGCCATTTTCACCGCCACCATGTTCGTGGGGGCGGACGGCATGAGCCGCGGTCTCGGCATCCCGACCTATATCGCCGATGTCACGGTGGCCCTGTCGCTGCTGACGATGCTGATCGCCTTGTTCTTCACGCAATACAGGATCCGGCGATGATGCAGCTCTTCGACATCATCGCTTCCGCCGGGCTCTGGGCGGCAATCCTGCGGATCGCCACGCCGCTGATTTTCGGCACGCTCGGCGCCCTGCTCTGCGAACGGGCGGGCGTGCTCAATCTCGGCATCGAAGGCATCATGACCTTCGCCGCAATGATCGGCTGGCTTTCGGTCTATCACGGCGCCGATCTCTGGACCGGCCTGCTGATTGCAGCGGTGGCCGGCGGCGTCTTCGGCCTGTTGCATGCAGGCCTGACGGTGACGCTTGGCCTCTCCCAGCATGTCTCCGGTCTCGGCGTCACGCTGTTTGCCTCCAGCTTCAGCTATTATGTCTTCCGGCTGATCGTGCCGCTTGCCAATACCCCACCCACCATCGTGCCGTTCCAGCCGATCGCCATTCCCGGTCTCTCGACATTGCCCTTCATCGGGCCGGCCTTCTTCACCCAGACGGCGCCGACCTATCTGGCAATCACTATCGCCCTGCTGATGGCCTACATCATCTTCCGCACGCCCGTCGGCCTTGCAATCCGCATGACCGGCGAGAACCCGCATGCGGCCGAAGCCCAGGGCGTCAATCCGATGAAGGTGCGCTACGGCGCGGTGATTGCCGGAAGCGCGCTGATGGGAATGGGCGGCGCTTTCCTGACATTGTCGGCGTTCAACAGCTTTTTCCCCACAATGGTGCAGGGACGCGGCTGGATCTGCATAGCGCTCGTCGTCTTCGCCTCCTGGCGGCCGGGGCGCGCGCTGTTCGGCGCGCTGCTCTTTGCCTTCTTCGACGCCTTCCAGCTTCGCCTGCAAACCGCACTCAGCGGGCTCGTGCCCTATCAGCTGTTTCTGATGACGCCCTATATCCTTTCCATTGCCGCCCTTGCCGTCATGGCCCGCCGCGCCCGCGTTCCGCAGGCGTTGATGCAGCCCTATCGCCGCGGCGAACGCTGAAACCGCCCACATCCAATGAGGCTCCGATGTTCGATCTGATCGTCAGAAATGCAAATCTCCCCGATGGCCGAAAGGGTATCGATATCGGCATCCAGGGCGGCAAGATCATCGCCGTCGAGCCCAATCTCCGGGCGCAGGCGGCGGAAGAAATCGACGCGACCGGCCGGCTGGTCAGCCCGCCTTTCGTCGATCCGCATTTCCATATGGACGCCACCCTGTCGCTCGGCCTGCCGCGCATGAACGTATCCGGCACCCTGCTCGAGGGCATCGCGCTCTGGGGAGAGTTGCGCCCGATCGTGACGAAGGAGGAACTGGTCGATCGTGCGCTGCGTTATTGCGACCTGGCGGTCACCCAGGGCCTGCTCTTCATCCGCAGCCATGTCGATACCAGTGATCCGAGGCTTGTGACCGTCGAGGCGATGATCGAGGTGCGCGAGAAGGTCGCGCCTTATATCGATCTACAGCTGGTCGCCTTCCCGCAGGATGGTTATTACCGATCGCCGGGCGCGATCGATGCGCTCAACCGCGCCCTCGACATGGGCGTCGATATCGTCGGCGGCATTCCCCATTTCGAACGGACGATGGGGGAAGGTACGGCGTCGGTCGAGGCGCTTTGCCGCATCGCCGCCGGTCGCGGCCTGCCGGTCGATATCCATTGCGACGAAACCGACGATCCGCTCTCGCGCCATATCGAGACGCTGGCTGCGGAAACCATCCGCTTCGGCTTGCAGGGGCGCGTCGCCGGCTCCCATCTGACCTCGATGCACTCGATGGACAATTACTACGTCTCCAAGCTCATTCCGCTGATGGCGGAGGCCGAGATCAACGTCATCCCCAATCCGCTGATCAACATCATGCTGCAGGGCCGGCACGACACCTATCCGAAACGCCGCGGCATGACCCGCGTGCGGGAATTGATGGATGCCGGGCTCAATGTCTCCTTCGGGCACGACTGCGTCATGGACCCCTGGTATTCGATGGGGTCGGGCGACATGCTGGAGGTTGGCCATATGGCAATCCATGTCGCGCAGATGGCCGGCATCGACGACAAGAAGAAGATCTTCGACGCGCTGACCGTCAATTCGGCGAAGACGATGGGGCTTGCAGACTACGGCCTGGAAAAGGGATGCAACGCCGACCTCGTCATCCTCCAGGCCAGCGACACGCTGGAAGCACTGCGGCTGAAGCCCAACCGCCTGGCAGTGATCCGCCGCGGCAAGATCATCGCCCGCTCGGCGCCGCGCATCGGCGAGCTTTTGCTGGATGGGCGGCCGGCGCGGATCGACAGCGGGTTGGATTACGTGCCTCGTTATTGAGATAGGGCGAAAGCAAAAGGGCCGCGAAGCCGCGGCCCTCCTCGATCCGCCTGGCCTGGAGCCTATTTCTTTGAGGCCTCGTAGAGCGCCTTTGTTTCGGCGTTCATCGGGTAGAGGCCGGGCAGCGGTACGCCTTCGTCGATCCTGGTCATGATCCAGGCTTCCATGCGCTCCTGTTCCGGCGCTTCATCAAGCACCGCCTCGAGCAGATCCGCTGGGATCAGCACCGCGCCGTCCTGGTCGACGACGATGATGTCGTTAGGAAAGACCGCAACGCCGCCACAGCCGATCGGCTGCTGCCAGGCGACGAAGGTGAGGCCGGCGACCGAAGGGGGTGCTGCGACGCCGCGGCACCAGACCGGCAGGTTGGCATCGAGCACGCCGGCAAGGTCGCGCACGACGCCGTCGGTGACGAGTGCGGCAACGCCTCTCTTCTGCATGCGGGCACAGAGGATATCGCCGAAGATGCCGGCATCGGTGACGCCCATCGCATCGACGACGGCGACACAGCCTTCCGGCATCGCCTCGATCGCGGCGCGCGTCGAGATCGGCGAGGCCCAGGATGCCGGCGTCGCCAGATCCTCGCGGGTCGGCACGAAGCGCAAGGTGAACGCCGGGCCGACGATGCGCGGCTGGCCGGGCTTCAGGGGAACGGCGCCGCGGATCCAGACGTTCCGCAGGCCCTTCTTCAGAAGAACGGTCGTCAGGGTCGCCGTCGAGACGGCCTTGAGGGTTGCTATCGCTTCAGCGCTGAGGGACATCGGTATTCGGTTCCAATTCGATTTCTGTCAGATGCTCTGGATCATGCCGCCATCGACGCGGATCACCGATCCGGTGAGATAGGAGGCAGGTTCGCTCGCCAGGAAGGTGACGACATTGCCATATTCTTCCGGCCGGCCATAGCGGCCGAGCGGAATGCTGCCGGTGCTTTCTGCGACGACGTCATCGATGGAGCGACTTTCGCGTTTGGCCTTCTGCTCGTCGAGGAAGGTGATGCGGCCGGTGGCGATCCGGCCCGGCAGGACGATGTTGACGGTGATGCCGTCGCGTCCGACCTCGCGCGCCAGCGTTTTCGACCAGCCGACCAATGACAGGCGCAACGCGTTGGAGATGCCGAGATGGGGGATCGGCGCGACCACGCCCGACGAGGTCGAGGTGACGATGCGCCCCCATTTGCGCGCCCGCATCTCAGGCAGCACGCGATCGGTAATGGCGATGACGGAGAGGACCATGCTTTGGAAATACTGGTTCCAGAGCGTCGGATCCTGGCCGGAGACGGTGGTCGGCGGTGGGCCGCCGGTATTGTTGATAAGGATATCGACCGGTCCGAACTGGCGCTCGATTGCAGCGACACGCGCATCGATCGATCTGAGATCGGAAAGGTCCCATTGCAGCGCCAGCGCTTTACCGCCTTCGGATTCAACCGAAGCCGCGGTCTTCTCAGCGGCGGCGAGATCTATATCCGCTGCGGCAATTCTGGCGCCTTCGCGCGCAAGTTTGACGGCAATCGCGCTGCCCAGTCCGCCGCCGGCGCCAAGCACCAGGGCCGTCTTGTCCTTCAGGCCGAAATCCATTTCATCTCCTCATATGGTCGGGCCATCTTTCGGAGCAATGGATCGTAAATAAAATATCGCTTCTGCTTCGTTCAAGAGATAGAAAAACTATCGATGGACACACGTTTTCTCGAAACTTTCATTGTCGTTGCCGAGCGGCACTCGCTGGCGGAGGCCGCCCAGCGGCTGAACCTCACGCCTGCGGCTGTTGCCCAGCGTATCCGCGCATTGGAGGCCGAGCTCGGGGTGCGGCTGCTGGTGCGCTCCGGCCGCGTCATGCGGCCGACGGAGGCGGGATTTGCCATTCTCGACCGCTGCAGGGATCTGGTGCGCGACACACGCGACCTGAAGGCGATGGCCGGTACGGCGACGATTTCGGGCGAGATGCGGATCGGTGCGATCAATACGGCGCTGACCGGCCTCGTTCCCGACATTCTCCACCGTCTCGCCCAGGATTACCCGCTGATCGAGATCTTCCTCAAGCCGGGCGCGTCGATGGATCTCTATGCCGAGGTTTTAAACGGCGCGCTGGATGCGGCCTTCATCATCGAGCCGCGATTTCCGATGCAGAAGACGCTGACTTTCAACAAACTGCGCCAGGAACCGCTGGTGCTGATCGCTCCGCGGGACTGCGAAGGGGCCGATCCGCTCGAACTGTTGAAGACCTTGCCCTTCATCCGCTACGACCGCAACCAGTGGGGTGGTCACATCGCCGATGAATATCTGCGCGAGATCGGCATCCATCCGGTCGAGCGTTATGAACTCGACGCGCTGGAGGCGATCGCGGTGATGGTAGACCGCGGTCTCGGGATCTCGATCGTGCCGGATTGGGCGCCGCCCTGGCCGGCGGGACTAGATATCGTCAAACTGCCCCTGCCCCGCTCGTCCGCTATGCGCACCGTCGGCATCGTGGTGACGCGATCGTCACCGAGGGCAAATCTCGTCGCCGCACTTCTGGAAACCAGCCGCGCGGCGATGGGGCTCTGATCAATTTCAGGCGATCTTCTGGCGGACCGGCAGTTTCCAGCCGGGCCGGACGAAATGGCAGGTATAGCCGTTCGGAATCCGCTCCAGATAATCCTGGTGCTCGGGTTCTGCCTCCCAGAAATCGCTAACCGGCACGACTTCGGTGACGACCTTACCGGGCCACAGGCCCGATGCATCGACATCGGCGATCGTGTCTCTGGCGACGCGCTCCTGCTCAGGGGTGACGTAGAAGATCGCCGAGCGGTAGCTCAAGCCAACGTCGTTGCCCTGGCGGTTGCGCGTGCTCGGGTCGTGGATCTGGAAGAAGAATTCGAGGATTTCCCGATAGCTGATCCTTGCGGGGTCGAAGATGATCTCGATCGCCTCGGCATGGGTTCCGTGGTTGCGGTAGGTAGCATTCGGCACATCGCCGCCGGTATAGCCGACGCGGGTCGAAATCACGCCGTTGTATCGGCGGATCAGGTCCTGCATGCCCCAGAAGCAACCGCCGGCGAGGACTGCACGTTCTTCGGTCATTGGATATCTCCTTTTCCGCAAGAGATAGTATCTCCTGCCGCCAATTTCCACACGGTGCAAAGAGCACAGCTGTGCAATTTCCCTCAAATACCCCCGATCTGTCATGTCGATGTTACGCGCCGGCGCTAGCAAGGCCTCAGACAATCCTGCGGAGGCCGAGCCTCGGCACCTGATGGAGACGGGTTATGAATAGACGCGAATTTCTGATCACATCATCAGCTGCAGCCGGTCTGCTGGCTCTTCCGCGTTTCGCATCGGCTGCGGCCGGCATGATCGACCTCTACAGCGGCTCGGATGCCAACATCGTCGACCTCTGGAACAACGTCATCCGCCCGGCTTTCGAAAAGGCGCATCCGGGTGTTGCCCTGAAGGTGACCGATGCCGGCGACAATAATGGACTGCGCGCCATCGCCGACCGTGCGCTCGCCGCGCTGAAGACGAACACCGATCCGCAGGCCGACCTTTTCGAACAGTTCGATCCGCGCCTGCCGTCCGGCGGCATCGATGCCGGGCTCTGGGTCAAGTTCTCCGCCGAGAACATCGAAGGCTACGACCATATCAACCCGCTTGCCTTCGATACCCCCTACTCCCTTCCCTATCGCGGTTCGCAGGTGCTTCTCGCTTACGACACGACCAAGCTCGATCCGAAGGATGCGCCGAAGAGCTGGGATCAGCTCACCACCTGGATCAAGGCCAATCCGGGCCAGTTCATCTACAACCGTCCCGACAAGGGCGGTTCGGGCGGAAACTTCGTCCGCCGCGCGATCCATGAGGCCAATGGCCGCGATCCGAAGAAGTTCAAGGTCGACAATTTCAGCGCCGACTTTGCCACTGAGACGCTGACGCCGGCCTGGAAGATCCTCAACGACCTCGCCCCGGCGCTCTATGACAAGGGCGCCTATACGGCTGGCAACACCCAGTCGATCCAGCTGCTCGCCCAGGGCGTCGTCACCATGGTGCCGGTCTGGTCGGACCAGGTGCTGCAGGCGATCTCCCAGGGTGTGCTCCCTGATACGACCGGCCTCGTGCAGCTTACCGATCTCGCCCTTTGCGGCGGGTTCTCCAGCATCGCCGTCTTCTCCAACGGCGCCAACAAGGATGCGGCGCTGAAGCTTGCCGCATTCATGCTGACGAAGGAAATGCAGGAAGCGATCATCACCGAGATCGGCGGCTTCCCCGCCATCTCGTGGGATCACATCTCCGACGAGCTTCGCAAGAAGTATGCCGACGTCATTCCGTCGACCATTCCGACCTTCCCGGGTGGCGATTGGGAAAAGGCGATCGCCGACGGCTGGTACCGCAACGTCGCTCCTGGTATCAGCCGCACCTGATGTTCACTGACACTGCACCGGCGGTTCTGCGCCGTCACCGGTCCATCAGAAGGGGGAGCTCTATCGGGCTCCTCCTCGTTGCTCTGCCGGTCTTCCTGGTTGCATGGCTGGTCGTCTTTCCGATCCTTTCGGCGGTCGTCGGCACGATCTTTGTTCGAGCCCCTGACGGAGCGACGGAATTCTCGCTTGCCTCCTACCGCTTCTTCTTCACCGACGGCTACAGCCTCGGCAATCTGTGGCTGACGCTCTGGACCACGGCCATCTGCGGTATCCTGCTCCTGGCGATCGGTCTTCCGATCGCGCTTTACCTTCGGTTCTCGCAAGGACGCCTTGCCGCCTATGTGCAGGCTCTTGCGATCTTCCCGATGTTCGTGCCATCGATCATCCTCGCTTATGCGCTGATCAGAACGATCGGTCCGAACGGCACCGTCGACCTGTTGCTGAATTCCGTCGGCCTGCCCAAGCTGCGCACGCCCTATCTGACGCCGTGGGGACCGGTCATCGGTCTCGTCTGGGACAATCTTCCGCTAACGGTGCTGATGCTGACAGCGGGGCTTTCCTCCATTTCGAATAGTGCGATCGAAGCCGCCCGCGATGTCGGCGCAAGGCCGCTTCGGGTCTTCGTCTCGATCATCCTGCCGCGCATGGGCAACTCGCTGCTGGTGACAGCTTCCTTCGCCGTGCTCGGCATCTTCTCCGCCTTCACCCTGCCCTATGTGCTCGGCTCGGCATCGCCGGAGATGATGGGGCCGTTCATGCAGCGCACCTTCGCCGATATGAACGACCCGCTGAACGCCATGACCCAGGCCGTCATCACATTCGGCTTCTGCCTAATCTTCGGCATCCTCTACATCAGGTCGATCGCCCGCAACCGCGAGGCCCAGCCATGAGTGCCGGCAGATCGGGCTTCGGCCTGCGCTTCGACTGGATCGGCCTGCTCTTTGCGTGCCTGCTGACGCTGTTCATCGCGCTGCCGCTGATCGTCGTCGGAACATGGGCTTTCACCGAGGTCTGGCGTTATCCATCGGTGATCCCGCAGCAATTCGGCCTGCGTTTCTGGGGCCAGACGCTGGCACGTCCGGACGTCTGGGATGCGCTCTTCCTCAGCCTGCGGTTGACGACGACGGTGACAATTCTTTCCGCCGTCATCTGCCTTCCCGCGGCTTACGCCTTCGCGCGCATGCGCTTTCCCGGCAGAAACATCCTGTTCCTGTCGTTTCTTGCATCGCATGCCTTTCCGAAATTCGGCCTGCTTGTCGCCATTGCCGGCATCTTCCTGCAGCTCGGCCTGATCAGCACCTTCTGGGGCGTCGTGCTGATCCAGCTCGTCGGCACGCTGATGCTGATGATCTGGATTCCGGTCGCAGCCTTCCAGAATGTCGACCGGCGCATGGAAGAGGCAGCACGCGATGCCGGTGCAACGCCGCTGCGCGTCTTCTGGTCGATCACGCTGCCGCAGGCCGCACCCACGATATCAGCCGCGCTGCTTTTGACCTTCGTCGGCACCTTCTACGAGACCGAAGGCGCCTGGCTGATCGGCGCGCCCGAGATTCGCACCATGCCGGTGCTGATGATCAGCTTCATCAACAACCAGATCGTCGTGCAATACGGCGCCGTACTGTCCGTCATGCTGTGGGTGCCGTCCTTCATCGCGCTGATGTTTGCACGCCGCGTGATCGGCACGGGCGCCTTTGCGAGAGGCTTCGGCGCATGAAACGCCACGCGTCAGTTCAGGGAAGGGTTTGAGAATGGCACATCTTTCGATCGAGGGCGTTTCGAAGCTGTTCGGGATCACCTTTGCCGTTCGCGACTTCTCGCTTGAAGTGGGCGACGGCGAGCTCGTCTGCCTGCTCGGCCCATCCGGTTCCGGCAAGTCGACGCTACTCAGAATGATCGGCGGCTTCGAGCGCCCGAGCAGCGGAACGATCCGCATCGATGCGAAGGATGTGACGACGCTGCCGCCCGAGCAGCGCCCGACCGGCATGGTGTTCCAGAGCCATGCGCTCTGGACGCACATGGACGTCTTCAACAATATCGCTTTTGGCCTGAAGCTCCGCCGGCTGCCGAAAGCGGAAATCCTTGAGCGTGTCGAGGCTGCACTGGCGCTTGTCGGTCTTGCCGATTACGGCCGCCGGATGACGACGCAACTGTCAGGCGGCCAGCAGCAGCGTGTCGCGCTTGCCCGCTCGCTGGTGCTCGAGCCGAAGATCCTTTTGCTCGACGAGCCCTTCGCCAGCCTCGACCAGCATCTGCGTGAAAGGTTGCGGGAGGAGGTGCGCGATATCCAGCAGCGCCTCGGCATCACCACGCTCTTCGTCACGCACGGTCAGGACGAGGCATTGGCGCTCGCCGACCGCATCGTCGTCATGCGCGACGGACGCACCGAACAGATCGCGCCGCCGAGCACCATCTACCGGCGGCCGCAGACAGCCTTCGTCGCCGGCTTCATCGGCTCGATGAATTTCGTCCAGAGCAACACCCGGAACGGCGTTTGCGAGCATCCGCTCTTTCCGCTTGCGGTTCCCGTCGAGGACGGGCCGGTGACGCTGGCCGCCCGCCCGGAAGCGCTGACGATCCGTCCCTCGGAGCGTATCGACGCCGCGACAGTCCATCGCAGCGTCGATTTCGGCACCCACAAGATGGTCGATGTCGATCTTGCCGACGGCACCCGCCTGAAGGCGATGGTTGCACCGGACGATCGGATCCGGGCCGGGATGAGGGTCGAGCCGAGCTTCGCCGGCTTTTTCGTCTTTCGCGACAACGAGCTTGTCCATCAATCGATGCCGGCAAAGGGCGATGTGGAGATCGAAGAACTCCTGCGGGTTTAAAGCAATTCCAGAAAAAGTGCGAAGCGGTTTTCCGTTCGGAATTGCGTAAAACAAAAGGTGAGAGCGGTTCTGCGCTTTCATGAGGCTGAACCGCTAAGCGTTCGGAATGCGCCGGTTCACGCCTTGCTCTGAAAACCTTCCAGCAGCCAGGGATGCAGTGCCTTGCTGGCGGCAAGGATATCGCCCCGCCCGTTGACTTCGGCCCCGGAAAACCGGGTGACGATGCCGCCCGCCTCTTCGACCAGCAGCGCCGAAGCGCCGAAATCATGGATCGCGAGCCCGTCCTCGAAGAACCCGTCCAGCCGGTCGCAGGCGACATAGGCAATCGACAGTGCCGCCGAACCGAGACGGCGCACGCCCGCCGTATTGGCCATCAGGCGTTTGATGGCCTCGAAATAGGTCTCTTCCGCAACCGCCTTGACCTGGCCGGGGATCGGCAGGCCGGCGCCGACAAGCACATTTTCGATGTCGCCGACATTGGCGCAGTGGATGCGTTCGCCGTTCAGATAGGCGCCGCCGCCGATTTCGGCGCTGAAAAGCTCGTCCTGCATGGCGTCATAGACGATGCCCATGACGAGCCTGCCGCTTTCGACGATCGAGATCGTCATGCCGAAATGCGGAATGCCCCAGGCGTAATTGGTCGTGCCATCGATCGGGTCGATGTAGATAACAGGCGTTTCTGGACCCGCTGTGCGGTTGCCGACGGCTTCCTCGCCCTGGATGGCATAGTCCGGGAAGGCTTTCGTCATCTCGTTGACGATGATCCGCTCGACGGCGACATCGATTTCGGTCTGATAATCGCGCGGCGCCTTGGCGAGCATTTCTGCCGACGTTCGTCGCCGCAGCGAGCCACGGGCGGTTTCGCCCGCCTTCAATATCGTTTCTGCAAGCACGACAAGGCGGGACGATGCGGTCGGGGAAAGACGCGCGGAAATCGGGGAGGATGTCATGAGGAAAGTCCGGATGCTGCTGATATGACGAGCGAATCGCAAGGAGCCTATCACTTCGCAGAGGCTGATGATGGTTTTATGAAGCTATCAAGCACGAGAGCTAGGAAATACCAGCTAACGATCGATGAGGTCGCGGATCTTGTTTGCGAGCGTCGATATCATGAAGGGTTTGGTGATGACCTCCATGCCCGGGCCGAGATGCCCATTGCCGATGGCAGCGTTTTCGGCAAAGCCGGTGATGAAAAGCACCTTCAGGTCGGGTCGTGTGACGCGGCCCGCATCGGCGACCTGCCGGCCGTTCATGCCGCCAGGAAGGCCGACATCGGTGATCAGAAGGTCGATGCGCGTATCGGACTGGAGGATGCGCAGCCCGCTCGGGCCATCGCTCGCCTGGATCGCGGTGTAGCCGTTTTCCTCCAGAACTTCGACGACAAGCAGGCGGATGGTGGGTTCGTCGTCGATGACGAGCACCGTCTCGCCGTCGCCCTTGTCGACTGCGGCGGTGATGCTGGCTTCATCCGCCTCGGCGCTGCCGAGGAACCGCGGCAGATAGAGGCACATGGTCGTGCCCTTTCCGACTTCGGAATAAATGCGGACCTGCCCGCCGGATTGCCGCGCGAAACCATAGACCATCGAAAGCCCGAGTCCGGTGCCTTCGCCGAGCGGTTTCGTCGTATAGAAAGGATCGAAGGCACGCGCGATCACCTCGGGCGTCATGCCCGTGCCGGTATCGGTGACACAGAGCGATATGTATTGGCCGGGCGTCAGGTCGCGTTCCCTCGCGGCGCGGTCCTCCAGCCACTTATTGGCCGTCTCGATGGTGATGCGCCCGCCATTCGGCGCCATGGCGTCACGGCCGTTGATGCAGAGGTTCAGCAGCGAGTTTTCGAGCTGCGACGGATCGACCCGCGTGACCCAGAGGCCGCCGGCACCGACGACCTCGACCTCCACCAACGGGCCGACGCTGCGCCGTATCAGATCCTCCATACCCGCAACGAGCCGGTTGACGTCGACGGGCTTGGGGTCGAGCGTCTGCCGGCGGGAAAAGGCGAGCAGGCGCTGCGTCAACGCCGCGGCGCGGCGCGCGGCGCCCTGGGCCGCCTGGATATAACGCTCGACGCCGCTCAGCCGGCCTGTCGCCAGACGTTTCTCCAGCAATTCCAGGCTGCCGCTAATCCCGGCCAGAAGATTGTTGAAGTCATGGGCGATGCCGCCGGTCAGATGGCCGACCGCTTCCATTTTCTGCGCCTGCCGGAGATGTTCTTCGGTTTCCTTGAGCGCTGCCTCCTGCTGGCGCTGCTCTGTGATATCGCGCGCGACGCAATAGAGGATGCCTTCGACAGGGGTCGCCGACCATGAGAGGGTGTGATACTCGCCGTCTCTGGCGCGAATACGGTTGATGAAGGAAACCGTCGTGATGCCGGCGACAAGCCGCTCCAGCTCGGCGCGGGTGGCTTGCCTGTCGTCGGGATGTTCCAGCCATTCGCTGGTCCGGCCGACCAGCTCCTTTTCGCTCCAGCCGAGCACGCGGGTCCAGGCGGGGTTGACGCTTTGCCATATGCCGCGGCTATCGGCGACGAGCAGCATGTCCTGGCTGACGCGCCATATCCGGTCGCGCTCGGCGGTCTTTTCCTCCAGCCGCTTCTCCAGCAAACCCTCGACATTCTTCTGGTCGTCGACATCGGTATTCGTGCCGATCCAACGCACGATGGTGCCGTCGCTGTCGCGGAGGGGCACGGCCCGCGCAAGATGCCAGCGCCATGTGCCGTCATGTCGGCGCAGTCGAAATTCAGTTTCGTAATCCGTGCCCTTTTCCACGGCTTCGGTCCACCGCCGCATCACTTCCGGCAAATCGTCGGGATGAACCATCGCGGCCCAGTTCGGCCCGTCGAGTTCACTGGTCCGCAGGCCGCTATAGGCGTAGACTTGGTCGTTGAACCAGTCGAGATAGCCGCTCGGTTGCGCTGTCCAGACATGGTTCGGCATCGCCTGTGCGAGCGTCCGGAGCTGCTGTTCGCTTGCCCGCAATTCGGCTTCGGCGCTGACGCGTTCGATATGCGCCCAGGAACGTTCGGTGACCTCGGTCAGAAGCGCCAGCTCGCTTGCGGTCCAGATCCTGGGTACTTTGTCGTGGATGGCCATCAGGGCGGTCAGACGACCCTCCTTGACCAGGGGCATGCAGATGGTGGCGGAGATTCCGATATTCTGAAACGTGGCGGCTTCGTCAGGCGCAAGTTCCGCCAGATTATCGTCGATGATCAGGGCAAGCCCTGCCCCGAGTCTGGCGACGGCGAGCTTGCCGAAGTCGGCAAGGCTGTAATGTCCGACGATGCTTGGCGAGCCCGGTGCGCTCCAGTCGCCGCGAATGGTGAAACCGTCCTGGTCGTCATCCATATCGGCATAGGCGCAATTCGAAACGTTCAGATGGCGGCCGAGCATTTCGGTCGTCGTCGCAAGAATGGCATCCGCATCGAGGCTCTTGGCCGCCTGCTCCGCAAGCGTGTCCAGGAAGCGCAGGCGAGCCTCGTTTTCACGAATGGCGGTGGAGGTCCTGATGCGCTCGGAACTCATGCGGGTGCGCGCACCAATTTCCCGGATCAGTGCGAGATCCTCCGGCGACCAGTCCCGGACCTCGGCATTGTTGATGTAGAGCACGGCCACAAGCCTGCCGCGCTCGATGACCGGCTGGTTGACGAAGGCACCGGCGCTGCGCTTGCGCAGCGCCTCGGCGGCGTGAGCGGTGCGTGGGTCCTTGGCGACATCGGCGATCGAGACGAATTCCCCTTTCTTCAAACTGTCGACGAAGGAACCATAGTCGCGCAGCGGCAGGGTGCCGGCCAGGGTCTCGACGCCGGCTGCGGTCCAGTCCCGGTCGACCGAGAGGATCTCGGTCTCGGGATCGATCGAGCCATAGCCGACCCGGCTGACATCAAGCGTTTCACCGAGAATCCTTGCTGCCTCGAACTGCACGACGGCAATATCGTCGGCATCACGCAGCGTTTCCGTCAACCGTGCAAGCGCATCGCGGCGGGCTTCGGCCTGCCGGGCTTTCGTCACGTCGATGCCTTCGACGAAGATGCCGGTGACCTGCCCGTTCGTGTCGAAGACCGGTTGATAGACGAAATCGAGCAGGTGATCTTCCGGCGGCGCGCCGGGCGCATGCTGCAGCTTGATGCGCCTGCCGTCTCCGCGGTAGCTCTCGCCGCTGGCGTAGAGCTCGTCGAGAAGCTCGAAAAATCCCTGCCCCTCGATTTCAGGAAGCGCCTCGCGGATCGGCTTGCCGATGACCTCGCGGTGCCCGATCAGTTGCTGGTAAGCCTTGTTGGCAAGGGTGAAAACGTGCTCCGGGCCATCAAGCTGCGCCATGAAGCTCGGCGCGTCATGGAACATGCGGGCCAGACGCTCACGTTCGGCGACGACGTTGCGCTCGGCCTTCAGGCGCTTCGTGGTTTCGACCACGATGGCGATCACCCCGCCAGGCCGGCCGCTTTCATCGATAACAGGCGAATAGTCGAGGTTCATGAAGACCTGCTCCGGCTTGCCGGCGCGGTGGAGCGTCAGTTCCTGGTCGCTATAGGACAGCGTCTGGCCCGCCAGTCCGACCTTCATGACATTGTCGTTGAAATCGGCGACTTCGGGCCAACCTTCGCGCACCTTGCTGCCCAGCAGCTTGGGATGGCGGCGGCCGGCAAAGATCGAATAGGCGTCGTTATAGATCATGATGCCGTCGACGCCCCAGAGCAGCACGATCGGCACCGGCGAATGGATAAGCAGTCCCACGGTGGTCTTCAGGCTCTCCGGCCAGGTGTCGATCGGCCCGAGCGACGTCGACCAATCATACGCCGCAACCAGCCTTGCCGTTTCGCCACCGCCTGAAAGGAAGTGGGGAATGTCATGATGCAATTTCTCTCCACCGTCCGCCAAGCTGCTGTTCCCGATAATCGCATGCAAGCCAGATTTAGGTAACGCGGCTCTGCGTAATCTCACTTCCGCTTTCGTGCGGAATTCCTGCGATATCTAGCGCAATACGGTGGAAAGAAAGGGTGGCTGATGCAAGAGCTTAGCCGCTAGGCAATCGCCGTGTAGGATTGGCGCCATGACAGGCTATTTCAGGATCGCTTTAAGCTCTGAAATGCTCGGAAACGCCATTCTCGTCCCGTGCCTTGAGACGGTGATGGCCGCGGCCGCCGCTGCGTGTTCGATGGCGAGCCGGTCCAGCCGCTGCCCGCGCAGCGCGCAGGATGCCAGTGCTGCGGCCATGAATGTATCGCCTGCGCCCGTGGTATCGACCACATCGCAAGCATGCGCGGGGACCTGGATGGTGTCATGCCGGTTTACGAGCATCGCACCCTCGCCGCCCAGCGTCAGGACGACCTCGCGCAATCCCCGGCTCAGAAGATATTCGGCGGCTGCTCTGCCCGTCGTTCCGGTCAGGGTCTGCGCCTCGCCCTTGTTGAGGAAGGCGATGTCGATCAGTTCCCAGAGATCGGAGAAATAGGATCGCACCGGCGAGGGATTGAAGGCGGTGACCATGCCGATCGCCCGGGCATGCCCGAGAATATCTCGCGTCGTCCGGTCGGAGAGGTTGCCCTGCAATATCATCAAATCGCCGGGACCGACGGCCGAGAGGATCTGCGTGACATCGGACAGGGAGAGGCTCTGCGCCGATTCCGTCATCGTGACGATGGCATTCTCGCCGCCCGGCAGCCGGAAGATGATCGAGACATCGCTCGATGCATTTTCCATTTCGATCAGTTCGCTCCGAAGCGGTTCGTCCGCGAGGTAATGGCGTATGGTATCGGCTCTCGCATCCCTGCCGACGGGCGCCACCAGCGTTGTCGCAACGCCGCAGCGGGCCATGACCACTGCCTGGTTCGTGCCCTTGCCGCCGAGATCGCTGCCACCGGCATTGCCGAGGATGGAGGCACCGATAACGGGAAGTTCGGAGACGGCGATGGTTTCGTCGATGGCGACGTTACCGACTATGTAGGCGCGCATGCATCCGCTTTCGCAAGGTGAGGCTTAGAACGGTTCAGCTTTTCATGAAGGCAGAACCGTTCTAACCTTTTGTTTTTACGCAATTCCGGACGGAAAACCGCTTCGCACTTTTCCTGGAATTGCTCTAGAGGTAAGGCGCATCGTGAAAATCGATCTCGAGTTGCATTGCCCGGCCGAAGATCGCGCTGAGCCGCGCTTTTTCATCCTCTTCCAGCGTTTCTCCTGCGATGTCGAGTTCATTCTTCAGCCATTGTGCCTGGGCGGCGAAATTTGGATCGACATGCAGGTCGACCCATTCCTTCAGCAGCGGATCGCTGATCGGGCGGTTAGCTGCTTGCCTACACCAGGTCCAATACATCCACTCGGCCGCAAACATCGCCGCGACCGTGTCGAGGAAGCCGCCCTGGCGGGCGATATCCAACATGCCAGCGCGAAAGGCCTCGACCTCGGCGATGCCGGTGTCGAAGGACGAGGGATCGATGCCGCGGCTGGCGAAGGTGCGCTCGAAATAGGCGATCTGCTCGTTGGCCAGCGCATTGAGAACCGCGATCAGCCAGCGCTTCTGCGCTATCGTCCCGGCGGTCGCCGCCGCATAGGCGAAGATCGAGATGGCGCTGTCGACGAAGGCGCCTTCATAGACGAGATAACGCTCGAAAGCCTCCTTGCTCAACCTGTCGTTCTTGACATCTTCGACGAAGCGATGGCTGAGCATCGCGCCGAGGACGGCGTCGTTCTCGCGCAGGATGCGGGCCGAAAGGCTCTCAGCCGCCATGCTCAGCCCTCCAGTCCCGGTTCGGCGGCCGCCCGGAAGGCGCGCACGCGCTCGATATCGACGGGGTTCCACCAGACGCCGCCGTGCTTCAGCGAGGAGGCGACAATCACGCCATTGGTACGGGCGAGAATATCGACGATATTGTCCTTGTTGACGCCGGATCCGACGAGCAGCGGCAGGTGTGTGGCCGCGCCGATTTCCTCGATCTCTTCCATCGTTGCCGAATTGCCGGTTCGCTGGCCGGTCGCAATAACGCCATCGGCATCGAAGAAGGCGAGATCGCGTGTCAGCTCCTGGATCGAGCGGTCGGCGACGATGGCGTGGCTGCCATGCTTGACGTGGCTGTCGGCAAAGACCTTGATGTGCTCGGCTCTCAGCAGCGAGCGGTAGCGCATGGCTTCAGCCGCCCTGCCCTCCATGAAGCCTTCATTGGCGACATAGGCATTGGCCCACTGATTGACGCGGATGAATTTGGCGCCGCCGGCCATGGCGATGGCAAAAGCCGGGATCGGCGCATTGGCCAGCACGTTGACGCCAAGCGGAATGCCGGCCGCGCGCGCGATCCGGTCGGTGACGACGGACATGAATCCCGTCGTCTCGGGGCCGATATCCTCGGGTTTCGAGAACGGTACATCGCCGTGATTTTCGATGATCAATCCGTGCAGGCCGCCTTCCACGCAGGCTTCGGCGTCGCGCATGCACGCGTCGTAGATCGCATCCATCGCAGCCCCCCGGTAGCGCGGCGCGCCCGGAAAGGCCGGGCAATGGATCATGCCGATCAGAACCTTGTCCGTGCCGAAGATATCCCTGATGGCGTTGGACGGCCTGTCCGAAATTTCCTGCATGTCATTCCCTTTCGAATTCCTGCCCGGCGCTGACATCACGCCTGCTCTTCGGTGAGCCAGCCGAGGATGTTCTTCCAGAGCCGTCCATAACCCTCCCATTCGCAAAAAGCGGGTGAGAGCCAGTGCGGGCCGATATCCGACGTCCAGGCCGCCGTCCGCCCGGTGCCATGCGTGCCGACGACGAGCAGCGGATGGCCGCCCTGATCCTCAGGCAGGCGTGCGACGATCTCGACATCGGCACGGTCGCGCACTTCGACCTCGTTGACGCCGAGGAGCACCGGCCAAGCGCCTTCGAGACCCTGCATCGTCGGATGCTCCGGCTTCACCACCTTGGCAACGGTTCCCTCGGGAATTTCGACGCGGTCGTCATAAGGCAGGCACGTCACCGGCAGGGTGTCTTCGACGGGGGTGCGCCGCCAGCGCGCCTTGCCGTCGATGCCCTGGAAGGAGAAGTAGCCGCCGACCATCAGCAGGCCGCCGCCCTTTTCCACCCAGGCCTTCAGAAGTTTCAGCCGGTTCGGCACCGTGCGCGAATGCAGCCATACATCCGGCGGCAGCAGCAGCGAATTGGCGCCGATATCCGAGAGGATGATGGCGTCATAGGCATCGAGCCCCGCCATATCGAAGGGGAACTTCTCCACTGCCTCGTGCGCCGGCATATAGGTGAGCTCGAAGGCGCTGCCGGCGAGCGCTTTCACCAGCGGTTCGGCGCCGAGATGGAAGGTGACGCTGCCGAACTGGTCGAAGCCTTTGTAATGCGTGGCGGAGCTGACCCAGCTCTCGCCGACAAGGAGGATTTTCTTGGTCATGGTCTGCGGTTACCTGTGATCGATTGAATGGAAGGAGCTACGCTCCGGCATGAAAGACGCGGCGCGGATTGCCGCGCATCATCTCGTCGAGAACCGTCCTATCGAGGCCGTGCCGCTCCAGACGGGGAAGAAAATGGCGAAGGATATAGGCGTAGCCATTGCCGCCGTAATGCGTCAGCATCATCTTCAGAAAGACGTCGTGCGACAGGAGAATCCGGTCGAGATAGCCGGCTTCGACGAGACGCACGATCGCGCGCGCCGCCTCCTCGTCGCTCGGGCATTGCACCTGCTGGTCGGCATAGAAGAAATCCATGCCGATCATGTCGTATTCGATGAAGGCGCCGCGCTCTGCCAGCTCGCTCTGATAGGCGATGTCGTCATGCGACGGGTTCATGTGGCAAAGCACGGTGTGGCGGAGATCCGCCCCCTCTTCGGCGACCACGTCAAGCACGCGGTGGCCGAGACGGAACCAGCCTGGCAGATGTACCATCAGGGGAAGCCCGGTCAGCACCTGCGCCCGGGCAGCACCGCGCAGCGATTTCTCTTCCTCGGCGGTGAAATCCGAGGAGACGCCGATCTCTCCGATCAGGCCGACCCTGACGCCGGTGCCATCGACGCCTTCCCTCGCCTCGCGGACGATTTCGCCCGCGATGTCATCGACGCTCATCGCGGCGACGCCTTCGGGATGCGAGGAGCCGAGATAGTAGCCCGCCCCCATGACGATGTTGAGGCCTGACGCTTCGGAGATACGCCGGAGCGCCAGCGGATCACGGCCGATGCCCTTGCAGGTCGGTTCCACCACGGTGCGGCCGCCTGCTGTTGCGAAATCCTTGAGTTCTGTCACCGCCAGATGTTCGTCGTCGAGCGTGATATTGTGCTTGTTGACGAAAGGATCCTGCCTGAGTTCGCCGAGGATCTCCATGCAGACGAAGCTTTCGGCCAGATATTGCCGTTCCGGCGTCTTCGGCGCGTGCCACCAGCAGCGGCAGTCGTTGAGGATATGCTCGTGCATCAGCGTCACGCCGAGCGCATCCGCCGAAATCGGACCGGTGACGGTCATCACCTTGCCGGATTGGACATGCGCTTCGGACAGGCTTTCTGCTGTCTGCTCGCTCATCGCCTCATCCTTTCCTGCTCAGCCGGAAATGGAAATTGGCCGTGAAGATGCGCGTGTTCAGCCAGATGGCGACAAGGATGATGGCGCCGGTGACGATCTGGGTGAAGAACGGCGATATGTGCATCAGGATCAGGCCGTTGCCGATGACGGCGATGGTCAGCGTGCCGAGCACGGTGCCGAGGATGGTGCCGCGTCCGCCCATCAGCGACGTTCCGCCGAGCACCACGGCGGCGATCACCTGCAGCTCGAAGCCGACGGCGGCATTGGACGAACCGGAGCCAAGGCGGGCGGCGATCAGCAAGCCGGCGACAGCGCAGGCGATGCCGGAGATGATATAGACCGAGGCGATAATCCATTTGGCGGGCATGCCGACACGCCGCGCCGCCTCCGCATTGGAGCCGACCGCCACGACCTGGCGGCCATACTTGGTCGCGGTGATAACGACATAGCCGAGAATGGCGATGATGACGGCGATGACCGCCGGGATCGGGAAGCTCAGGATTTCGCCCCGGCCGAGCGCGAAGAAGCCCGGCGCATCCTTGATCGGAATGGAATAGCCCTGGGTCAGATAGAGCGCCAGACCGCGCAGGATCGATAGGCCGGCAAGTGTCACGATGAAGGCCGGGATGCCCTGATAGGCGACGAACCAGCCCTGGACCAGCCCCATGAAACCGCCGAGCAGGATCATGCCGATGAGGACCGACGGCCAGGGAACACCCATCGCCATGATGATCGCCGCGACCGCATTGACGAGGGCGACCTGCGAGCCGACCGAAAGATCGATGCCGCCGGTGATGATGACGAAGGTCATGGCGATGGCGACGATCAGGATGGGAGCCGCCTGCCTGATGATGTTCAGGATGTTGCCGAGTGTGAAGAAGGTTTCGCTGCCGATCGAGAAGAAGATCATGCAGGCCAGGAAGAAGATGGCGATCGACAAGACCTGTGCGTGTTCGCCGAAGAAATCGGCGACGCGCGAGCCGTGACCGCGTTCCGTATAAGCCGTCATTGTCTGGCTCCTTCACCGACGATCAACCTGACGAGATCTTCGAGATTGGTGCTGCCGATCTGCCGTTCGGCCACCTTCGTACCCTCGTACATCACGGCGATACGGTCGCAGACCCGGAAGAGATCCTGCAGCCGGTGGGTAATGAGGATCACCGAGACCCCGTTTGCCTTGACGCGGTTGATCAGGGCCAGAACCGCCTCGACCTCGGCGACGGCAAGTGCGGAGGTCGGCTCGTCCATGATCAGCACCTTCGGCTTGAAGGAGGCCGCGCGTGCAATGGCGATCGCCTGACGCTGCCCGCCGGAGAGCTGGGCGACCTTGCCGGTCAGTCTGGGAATGCGGATCTCAAGCGAATCCAGCATCTTGCGCGCTTCCGACAGCATCGTCCTGGTGTCGAGAAACGGCCCGCGGCTGAGCTCGCGGCCGAGGAAGAGATTGCCGACGACATCGATATGATCGCAGAGGCTGAGATCCTGGAAGACCATTTCGATGTTACGCCCACGCGCATCCGCGGGGCCGGAGAAGCGGACCTCCTCACCTTCCATGGTGATCGTGCCGGCATCGGGAATGTAGGTTCCCGAGATGATTTTCGTCAGCGTCGATTTGCCGGCGGCGTTATCGCCGACAAGGCCCAGGCATTCGCCGGGGAAGATGTCGAGATCGACGCCGCGCAGGGCCTGGTGCGAGCCGAACGACTTGCGGATACCGCGCAGCGAGATGCGCGGGTCGGATCGGGTGCCGCCGGATGTTCCGGTTCCGGAGGATGCGACCCCTCCGGAACCGGCGGCAGCGATGTCACGCTGTCCGCTTTCGATCATTTGAAGACGGCCCGGTACGGCTCGACATTCTCCTTGGTCACGATGGTGATCGGCACCGAGATCGTCTTGGTGACGGCTTCGCCGGCCGAGGCCTTGACGAGCGCGTCGACGGCGGCGCCGCCCATTGCGGCCGGATCCTGCTGGACGACGGCGACGACGAAGCCGGCATCGATGCCGGCAATGGCTTCGGCAGTCAGATCCCAGCCGAACACCTTGATCTTATCCTGCTTGCCCTGGCTCTGGACGGCGGCGATCGCCCCCATCAGGGCCGGCTCGCCGGTGGCGTAGATCGCGGTCAGGTCAGGATTGGCGGTGATCAGGTTTTCTGCCGCCGCAAGGGCGTTGTCCTGGATGTTCTGGCCGTCGACGACGCCGGCCATTTCAATGCCGTCGACGCCTTTCAGGGTCTTCTCGAAGCCGTCCTGGCGGATATTCTGGATGAACGAGTTCAGCGCGCCGACAACGCCGAGCTTGGCCTTGCCGCCCATGTTCGCCTTGACGTAGTCGAGGAAGTATTTGCCCATGTCGGCGCCGGCTGCGGCGTTGTCCACGCCGATCTGTGCCTTCTGCGGACCATCAGGCAGGATGGCGTCGATGGCGACGACCGGAATGCCGGCATCGGCCGCCTGCTTGACCGCCGGCATGATGCCGTTGACGTCGATCGCCACGACGGCAAGGCCGGAGACCTTTTCCTGGACGTAGGTTTCGATCGCGCTGTTCTGCGCCGTCGTCTCGTTGTTGGCGTTGAAGATCACCAGCTTGACGCCGGCGGCGTCGGCCGCCTTCTGGGCGCCCTCATTCATCTGATTGAAGAAAAGCGCCTGCTGGTTGATCTGCACCAATGCGACGGTCTTCTTTTCCTGTGCCGCAGCGCCGGACAGGCCGATGAAGGTCAATGCCGTGAAGCCGGCGGCTGCGATCATCGTTCGTCTTGTCAAATTCAGTGTCATGTTCTCATCCTCTTTTGGCTTTTTGACGTTGCTGATTGTTATTTCGCAGGCGGCGCAACGGAGTTCCGCACCACGATTTCGACAGGCACCAGTTCCTCCGAGGCGGATGGTTTCCACTCGTGCCAATTGGTTTCCAGAAGCAGTTCCAGCGACCGCCGGCCGATCTGGCGCACCGGCTGGCGGATGGCCGTCAGCGGCGGTGCAAAAAGATGAAGTGGACCGACATCGTCGAAGCCGATGACCGAAATGTCATCGGGGATCGAGACGCCTTGGCTTCCGAAGACCTCGACGAGCCCGATGGCGATCTCGTCGGAGCTGGCGAAGATCGCCGTCGCTTTTCGGTCTCCGGAGAGATAGTCGAGTGCGGCCGCACGGCCGTATTCGATCGTATATTCGCCGGCATAACGATCGGCCCGGGCCTCGCCGCCATGCTGTTCCCTGAGCGCCTTCAGCAGGCCGTCATAACGCCTGCGGGCGCTGATCATGCGCTCGTCGCCGCCGATGAAGAGGACATGGTGATGGCCCTGCTCGGCCAGATGCCGGCCGGCGAGATAACCGCCCTGCTCATTGTCGCAGAACAGCTTCGGCGCCTTCGAATCGGGAATGTCCTCATCGACGATGATGACCTTGCCGCTGCCGTTGATCAGCGCGGCAAGCGCGCCGTCGTCGGGGTGATTGGTGACGAAGATCAGGCCGTCGACGTGATTGCGCTCGATCAGCTGCAGATATTCGATCTCGCGCCCCGGCCGGTTGAGCGTCGCGTGCAAGGAGACGGCGAGCTTCTTTTCATCGGCTGCTTGCTCGACGGCAGCGACAAGGGTCGCGAAGAAAGGATTGGCGATATCGGGCACAACGAGGCCGATCGTATCCGAACGTCCCCTGCTTAAGCGACGCGCATGCGGGTTCGGCCGGTAATTCAGCGTCTTGATCGCATCCTCGATGCGTTTCTTGGTCTGAAAGGGAAGATCGAGGCTGCCGTTGACGAAACGCGACACGGTGGTGACCGACACCCCAGCGGCGGCGGCAACATCCTTCAGGCTTGGTGTCGTTCCCTTGGCCATTGACTGAACCTATTGTAAAGCGGTTTAGTAAACCGCTTTACAAGACAATATCGATTGTGCCCTGTTGTCAACAGCGATGATCGTGCGGGATTCGTTTTCTTGCGGTCCGATCGAGCTTGTCGCGCAGCCAGTCGCCGGTGATACTTTCGAGATCTGGCTCGACGGCGTCACCTGGTTCGATTTTATGACAATTCCAAGCCGGGGGCTGCTGCCTTTATATGAGGTGATCCGTCGACGCGTCGAAGAGATGGACCTGGCCCGGATCGACCGAAAGTCCGATCATGTCTCCTGCCTTGACCCTGTCGCGGCGCGTCTCGACGATCGTCAGTTCCGGCTGGGTCTCCGCGACGATGAAGGTCGAGGATCCGGTCGATTCGACGAAGGCGATCGGCACGTCGAAGCTGCCATGGCCGGGCTCGACGACGCCGATATGCTCGGGCCGGATGCCCGCGATGAGCTTACGCCCAGGCTCGATGGCACGGGTGATTGCAAGCGTCTGCTTCACCGCGCCGAAATCGAGGATAAGGCTCTTGCCGTTTTCCGCGGCAATCGCGGGAATGAAATTCATCGCCGGTGAGCCAATGAAGCCGGCAACGAACCGGTTCGCCGGCCGGTCGTAGAGGTCGAGCGGCGCGCCCTGCTGCTCGATGATGCCATCGCGCATCACCACCACATGGTCGGCCATCGTCATCGCTTCGACCTGGTCGTGCGTGACGTAGACGAAGGTTGCGTGCAACCGGTCGTGCAGCGACCGGATTTCCTTGCGCATGTGAACGCGCAGTGCAGCATCGAGGTTGGACAGCGGCTCGTCGAACAGGAAGGCCTTGGGATGGCGGATGATGGCACGGCTCATGGCGACGCGCTGGCGCTGGCCGCCGGAGAGCTCGCGCGGATAGCGCTTCAGGAGATGCGAAAGACCTGTCGTCGCCGCCACGTCCTCGGCGGCCTTCTTGGCCTCCGCCTTGGCGATGCCGCGGATGCGCAGGCTGTAGGTCAGGTTTTCCTCGACCGTCATATGCGGATAAAGGGCATAGGACTGGAAGACCATGGCGACATCGCGCTTGCGCGGCGGCACGCCGTTCATCAGCTCGCCGGCAATCCTGAGATCGCCCGACGAAATGCTTTCGAGGCCGGCAAGCGAGCGCAGCAGCGTGGACTTGCCGCAGCCCGACGGGCCGACGAGCGCGACGAAAGTGCCCTTGGCGATCGAAAGGTCGATATTCTTCAGGGCGTGGAAGGCGCCGTAATATTTGTTGACGCCTCTGAGCTCGATCTGTGTGGTCATTTGAGGGCTCCAGAGGTGAGGCCGGATACGATGCGGCGCTGCAAGAGAACGAAGATGGCGAGGATCGGCGTCACATACATCGTGGCGTAGGCCATGATGTTGTTCCACTCGTTGGTGTTAGGCCCCATGAAGGAGTTGAGGCCGACGCTTGCCGGTTGAAGGTCGACCGCCTGGATCATCGATTTCGAATAGACGAATTCGCCGAAGGCCTGCATGAAGATCAGGATGGCGCTGACCAGGATGCCGTTGCGGGCAAGCGGCAGCACGATGTTGAAGAAGGCGCCGACGCGCGAATTGCCGTCGACGAGCGCCGCCTCCTCCAGCTCCTGGGGAACGCTCATGAAAGTGGCGCGCACCAGGATGACGAAGAAGGGCATGCTCTTTGCCGCGACCGCGATGATGACGGCAAGGCGTGGATAATTCAGCATGCCGATCTGCGAAAAGCCGACGAAGATCGGCGTGATCATCAGCGAGGCCGGCAGGACCTGCAGCATCAGGATCAGGAACAGTCCGATATCCACCCAGACATTGCGGTATCTGGCAAGCACATAGGCGCAGCCGACGCCGAGCAGGGTAATGAGCGCCATGGAGCCGAGAGCGATGACCAGCGAGTTCCAGAGATAGCGGCCCATGTCGCGGCTTTCCCAGACATAGGCATAGGTGCCCCATTGGGGTGCAGCCGGCCAGAAGCTCGGCGGCGTCGCGAACATCTCCGAGCCGCTTTTCAGCGCGGTGATGTACATCCAGTAGAGCGGGAACAGATAGATCGCCGCCATGACGATCGAAATCGCCAGCATCAGCCGGTCGCGGTTCGTCGTATTCATCCGCGCACCTCATGGCGTGTGGAACGGACATAGACGACGGATGCGAACATGACGAAGACGATCATGATGACGGAGATCGTCGCGCCCTTGGCAAAGTCGTATTGGCGGAAAGAGAGATCCCAGGCCCAGTATTGCGTGACATTCGACGAATTGTTCGGCCCGCCCGAGGTGATCGCGGCGAAAAGATCGAACTGCTGCAGGGTGAAGATCAGGCCGAGAGCGATGATGGCGCCGATGGTCGAGCGCATCATCGGCAGCGTGATCGTCCAGAAACGCTGCCAGACATTGGCGCCGTCGAGTTCGGCCGCTTCGTAGAGATCGGCAGGAATGCCGGCAAGGCCGACGGAAAGCAGGATCATATTGAACGAGGTGCCGAGCCAGACATTGGCGATGATGACGGCATAAAGCGAATAATGCGGGTCCGAGCGCCAGAAGATGTTGCCCGAGATGATGCCGCTTTCCTTTAGAATGAAATTCAGCACGCCGAAATCGCCGGAGAGGATCCAGTTCCAGATGGCGCCGACGACGAGGCCGGGCATCACCCAGGAGACCAGGAACAGGCCGCGCATCCATGAGGAGCCGGGAAAATTGACCCAGAAGAACAGCGCCAGGCCGAAGCCGATCAGGAACTGGCCGGCGATGGAGCCGACGACGAAGATGACGGTGTTGTAGAGGATCGGCAGCGTTTCCGGCTGCGCGAAGAGGTCGGTATAATTCTTGAAGCCGACGAAGGGACGCGAGAAGGTCCCGAGGCTGAACATGTCGACCTCCTGGAAACTCATCACGACATTGTAGATCAGCGGCAGTCCCGCCATCAGGAACAGAAAGCCGAGCGGGAAAGCGACCAGCACGATATCGAAACCGCGACCGTCCCTGACGCTCATCAGGATCCTCTTCATGCGTCCTCCGATACTCCGAACGGGGCCGCCTGGCGCATGATGCGGAAGACGGCCCCTGCCGGGAGGAAATTATGAGATGAACCGAAGTTCATCCGGTTAAAAGACGCGTTGCTTCCGGTTCCTCTTCTCCCCACTGGGGAGAAGAGGGAGCAAGCGCGCCCCCCGCCCTTCGCGTTGGGCTCAGGGCGTTCGTTGCTGCAATCGATTCATTGGATCGATTGCTTCGGCTGCGCCGAAACGTTCCTCACCCAAGAACCGCCTTGATCTTGTCGGCGGCCTGGTCGAGCGCGTCCTTCGGGCTCATCTGGCCGGTCAGTGCTCCCTGGATAGCGTCCTGGATCGCCTTGGAGATCTTCGGCCATTGCGGATGCGGGCCGCGCGGCTTGGCGTATTTCAGCTGTTCGAGGAAGACCTTGAGGGCGGCATCTTTCAGCGGCTGACCGGTTTCCGGGATCGAAATGTCGGAGCGAGCCGGAAGCTGGCCGAAGTTCTTGAACATCTTGTCGTCCTGCGAGGCGAAATATTCGAGCGCCTTGAAGGCTTCGGCCGGATGTTTGCTGGTGGCGAAGATCGCCCAGTTGAAGTCACCCATGGCCGAGGAGCGTTCAGCCCCTTCCTTGGGAACCGGAAGCAGAGTGACGCCCCAGTCGAACTTCGCTTCCTGCGTCATGCGGTCGAGCTCCCATGGACCCGATATCGCCATGGCAGCATTGCCGGAATTGAAGGTGCCGGTCGAATCCCACTGGCCGCGCGTCAAGGTGTCGGGAGAAGCGAGCTTCTCGTCCATGATCGTTTTCCAGATCCCGAGCGCCTTCACCGCGCCCTCGGCATTGATGTGCTCATAGCTGCCGCCGCCCATCTGGGCCCAGGGAAGGAACTGGAAGGTGCCCTCCTCGTTTGCCTTGGCCGAGAAGGCGAGACCGTAGACGTTTTTGGCGGGGTCCGTCAGCTTGCGTGCATCCTCGACGAGCTCGTCCCAGGTCTGCGGCGGCTTCGCCGGATCGAGGCCCTTGGCCTTGAACATGTCCTTGTTGTAGTAGAGCGCGATCGTGTTCGTTGCCTTCGGCACGCCAAAATACTTGCCGTCCCACTCGACCGATTTCAGCGGCCCCGGAAAGTAGTTCTCCGGCTTGATGACGGTCGACTTGGCGATCATGTCGGTGAGATCGAGGAAGGCACCGCGCGACGAAAACAGCGCATGTTCCGGATTGTCGACGGCGATGATGTCGGGCGCCTGGCCTGTGGCGTAGGCGCGCATCGCCTCAGTGACGACGTCGTCGAACTGGATCAGCCGATATTCGATCTTGATGCCATTGTTCTGGGCGTTGAACTCCTTGACGAGGTTCGGCGCCGGCTGGGTGTCCTTATCCAGCGACCAGAGGGTCAGTGTGACGTCTTCGGCCTTGGCCGAAAGGCCGAATAGCGAGACGCCTGCAAGTGCGAGAGCACCCAGAATTGCATATTTGCGGATAGCCATAGTTCTCCTCCTTTGTGGTTATCCCCGTTTCCGGCAATTCCTCCTCGCCGGAAACGATATCATCAGATGGGATCGACGACGAATTCGCCGCCCCGGGCATGCTTGAGGTGGTTCAGCGCATAGACCTGGCCGGTCATTTCAAGCGCATCGCGATAGACCGGGTCGTGCCAGCCTTCGATATCGATCGAACCGGACCAGCCGGCAAGGCGCAGCTCGGAAATGATGTCGGTCCAGTTGCTGTCGCCGAAGCCCGGCGTGCGCATGAAGACGAACTTCTCCTTGCCGAAGATGCCGTGTTCCTTGATCACCTCCCAGCGGATGGTCGCGTCCTTGCCGTGGACGTGGAAGAACTTGTGCGCCCATTTGCGGATCTGCGGCAAGGGGTCGATCAGATAGACCATCTGATGGCACGGCTCCCACTCCAGCCCGATATTATCGTCAGGCGTCTCGTTGAACATCAGTTCCCAGGCGTCGGGATTATGCGCGATATTCCAGTCGCCGGTCGCCCAGTTACCGTCCATGGCGCAATTCTCGAAAGCAATCTTGACGCCCTTGTCGGCCGCCCGCTTGGCAAGCTCGCTCCAGATCTGCTTGTAGCGAGGCAGGCTGTCGGTCAGTGGCTTGCCGCGGATGCGGCCGGTGAAGCCGGCAACGCAGGTGGCGCCGAAATGATGGGCATTGTCGATACAATGCTTCCAGCCCTCCAGCGTCTCGAGGTCGATTGCGGTCTCTTCCAGCGGATTGCCGAACATGCCGAGCGTCGAGATGGTGATGTCGCGGTCGCCGATCGCATCGAGACAGCGCTTGCCGAGCTCTTCAAGGTCCTGGCCCTTCGTCGTTTGCCAGAAGAAAGGCTCGAAGCTTTCGAAGCCCATGCCGGCGATCTCGCTGATGCGGCTAGCGGCATCGCCCTTGTTGCCGCTGACCATGGTGCCGATACGAATGGATTTTGCAGGGTTGCTCACGTCACGTCATCCTATGCTGAAATTTCGACGCGCCTGCCCGTCTTGGCGCTTTCGATCGCGCCGAAGACCATGGCAAGGCTTCGGATATTGTCGGAATTGACCGTCTCGGGCCGTTTGCCGGTGCCGATCGCCGCGATGAAGTCGGCGATTACGCTGGCGTGGCCGTGGGTTTCCTCGTCATGTTCTGGACCGGGAACGCTTACGGCAACAGAGCCGCGTAGAAGGCCGGGCTCTTCGCCGGCGATGGTCGCCTTGAAATTCTCTTCGCCATCCCAGGCGAGCATTCCCTTCGAGCCGACGAGGCGCCACTGGCTTTCCCAGCTGGTCCGCTCGCCCTCGGCGCACCAGGAGCCGCGATATGTGAAGACGATGTCGTCGGAAAATTCGAAGATGGCGTTGGCTGCGGCGCCGTGTCGGTACCACGAACCCTTCGGATTGCGCTCGACGCAATAGACGGTGAGCGGCTTCCTGTCGGCGACGTAGCGCGCCGCATCGAAAGTGTGGATCGCCATGTCGAGAAGCAGGACATTGTCCATCTCTTCGCGGAAGCCGCCGAAATGCGGCGCCAGGAAGAAATCGCAATGGATGGCGGTGAGTTCGCCGATCGCGCCGCTTTCGACGAAGCGACGCAGGCGCCTGACGCCTGATATGAAGCGACGGTTCTGGATGACAGCGTGGATGCGGCCGGTCTCGGCGGCAAGATCGACCAGCGCTGCGCCCTCGGCAAGCGAGGCCGCCATCGGCTTTTCGCTGAGCACATGGCAGCCGGCCTTGAGTGCGGTGGAAACGACGTCGTAGCGCGCAGCCGGAATGACGATGTCGAAGACCAGGTCGGCCTTTGTGGCCGCGATGACTTCGGACAGGTCCGAACCGATGACGGCGCCATCAAGGCCGAATTCCGCAGCAAGCTTTTCGGCCGTCTCCCGGCTCAGGTCGACAAGGCCGACGATGGTGATGGAATCGGCCAGCAGAGGGTTGGAGGCGATGGCGCGCAACCAACCTTTGGACATAGCTCCGCACCCGCACAGAATGGCACTGAATTTCACGATTTCCTCCAGGGGAACGGTGTCAACTCTCCTCGTGACACGCACTCCGTAAACGTTTACGACTGTATGCGGAAACATTTTGCGGTGTCAATAGACGCCAAACGGGAAATTACAGGCCCAGATCCGGACGGATCTGAATTATAGAAATGGAGCATGATGTCGTCCGAAAACCGCGCACACTTTTCGGCATCATGCTCCCGGGAAAATCGTCAGCGATGAAGGGGATTCGCCAGCTTGCCGAACACTTGAATATCTCGATCGGCACGGTCTCCCGCGCGCTGAACGGCAAGCCCGATGTCAATCAGGAAACCCGCCGGCGGGTGTTGGCCGCGGCCGAGGAACTCGGCTATGTCGCCAACCAGTCTGGGCGGAGCCTGAGGCAGGGGGAGACGAAGGTCATCGGGTTGATGATCGAATCCAGCAAGGAGACGGTCGAGAACGCCGACAACTTCTTCCTCGGCGTCACCAGCGGCCTGCAGAGCGTCTTTGCCCGCCACAAGCTCGACCTCCTCATGTTGCCCTGCCCGAGCGATGAGGACCCGCACGAATATCTGAAGCGGATGGTGGCGCGTCGCATCGTCGATGCGATGATCATCTCGGACACGCAGCGCGTCGATCGGCGAATCGACTTTCTGTCGCGCGCGAAGATCCCCTTCGTCGCGCTCGGCCGCAGCCTTTCGGCCAGCAATTTCCCCTGGATCGATCTCGATTTCGAGGGCGTGGCCGACCATGCCGTCGAGCGGCTGATCACGCTGGGCCACCGCCGGATCGCGATCACCGCGCCATCGAGCGAGGCCAACCTCGGCTACCTCTTTATCGACAGCTATCGCCGCGCGCTCGAGCGGCACGATATTCCCTTCGACCCCTCGCTCGTCATCCGCGTCAAGTCGAGCGAACAGGGCGGCTATCAGGCGGCTCATGAGCTGCTGTTGCTCGAAGAGCGGCCGACGGCGGTGATCCTGATCTACGAGCTGATGGCGATCGGCCTTTATCGCCGTCTGATGGAATCGGGCGTCATGCCCGGCCGCGACCTTGCGGTGGTCGGCTTCCGCGACGCTCCGCGCGCACGGTTCCTGCAGCCGGCGCTGAGCTGCTTCCGCATCTCGCTCTACGATCTCGGTGTCGCGCTCGGCCGGATGCTTCTCGCCAACATGCCGGCCTATCGAGAGTTCTATCCAGGCGATGGGGGCAACATCATCTGGCCCCTCGAACTGATGCCGGGCGAAAGCGATGCATTTCGGGTTGGGGTCATGGCCTGAGCGCTATCGGCTTGCTTCCGGAAAGCAGAAGCGAGGCCCCTTCACGTACCTGATGCAAAGAATCGGTTCTCCGGCCGCGGCAATCCGAGATGCTCGCGCAGTGTCGTGCCCTCGTATTCGCTGCGGAACAGGTCGCGGCGCTGCAGCTCCGGAACCAGCCGTTCGGTGACGTCGAGGAGACCCTGCGGTAGATAGGGAAAGACGATGTTGAAACCGTCCGACCCCTCCTCGTCAAGCCAGCGTTCCATCTCGTCGGCGATGCTTGCCGGCGTGCCGACGAAGGCAAGGCCGGCATAGCCGCCATAACGCTGCGCCAGTTGACGCACCGTCAGATTTTCCTCGGCGGCAAGTTTCAGCACCTGGGCGCGGCCGGTCTTGCTGGCATTGGTGTCGGGAATATCGGCCGGCAGCGGTGCGTCGGGATCGAAGCCGGAAGCGTCATGGCCGAGCGCGATCGAGAGCGAGGCGATGGCGCTGTCGTAATGCACGAGGCTGTCGAGCGTGGCGCGTTTGGCGCGGGCCTCCTCGATGCTGTCGCCGACGATGACAAAGGCGGCGGGCAGGATCTTCAGATGGTCGCGGCTGCGGCCGATGGCTTCCATGCGGCCCTTGATATCGGCATAAAGCGCCTTGCCGGCGGCCAGATCGCGCGGCGAACAGAAAACCATCTCGGCGGTTTCCGCGGCAAGCTGGCGGCCTGGGTCCGACTGACCGGCCTGGACGATGACGGGCCAGCCCTGCGGCGGCCGGGCGATATTGAGCGGCCCGCGGACGCTCAGTTCCTCGCCCTTGTGGCCGAGCACACGCATCTTCTCCGGATCGAAGAACAGGCCGCTTTCTCGGTCGCGGATGAAGGCGTCGTCGGCGAAGCTATCCCAAAGCCCGGTGACCACATCATAGAATTCCCGGGCGCGATGGTAACGCTCGCCGTGCTCCACATGTTCGTCGAGGCCGAAATTGAGCGCAGCATCGGGGTTGGAGGTCGTAACGATGTTCCAGCCGGCGCGGCCGCCGCTGATATGGTCGAGCGAGGCGAAACGCCGGGCGATGTGATAGGGCTCGTCGAAGGTGGTGGACGCGGTCGCGACGAGGCCGATGCGCTCCGTCACCGCTGCCAGCGCCGAGAGCAGCGTGAAGGGCTCGAAGGAGGTCACGGTGTGGCTGCGCCTCAGCGCCTCGACCGGCATGTTCAGCACTGCAAGATGATCGGCCATGAAGAAGGCGTCGAATTTCGCCCGTTCCAGCGCCTGCGCGAAGGATTTCAGATGCGCGAAATTGAAGTTGGCGTCGGGATAAGAACCGGGATAGCGCCAAGCGCCGGTATGCAGGCTGACGGGACGCATAAAGGCGCCGAGGCGCAACTGCCGTGGGGTCATGACTTTCCTCATGGATCGGGCAAGGCGGCCGCCTGCCCCGCATTGGGCGTTCTGTCTGAAGCCGCTGCAGCGACGCATCGGATATCGGTTACGTAGGAACTCGACGAATTCAAATCGAGGCCGGCTCCGCTAATTTCCGGTAGCGATTTCGGCGCTTTTCCGGCCACGTTTTCGCAGAACCGCCCGACTGAGACACTAAACGCGGCAGCCAGAAGCCGATAAGCAAACACTTTTCATTTTCCATCGCATCTATAGAATTTGTGCTCTTATGTCGGCGCTTAATTTCTTTCACCGATAGGCTCGTCAGAATTGGAGACATCGATGAACACCGTGCTAAGGCAAGCAGATCAGATCCGGCCCGTGGCCGACCGTATCGGCAGCGATGATGAGGCGATCGCCACTGCCCGCAGACTGGCGGCACAATTTGCCGCCCGCGCCGCCGAGCGCGATGCCGACAGGATCCTGCCTTTTAGCGAACTCGATCTTCTCGCCCAGTCCGGCCTTCTGGCGATCACCGTGCCGGCGCAATATGGCGGGCTTGACGTCTCCAACGCCGTGCTTGCCGAAATCACTGCGATCCTGTCTGAGGCGGACGGTTCGATCGGCCAGATCCCGCAGAACCATTTCTATATTCTCGAGGCGCTCCGAACCGACGGCGGCGAGGAGCAGCAGCGCTATTTCTTCGGCCGCGTGCTGGCCGGCGACCGTTTCGGCAATGCGCTGTCCGAGCGCGGCACCAAGACGGTTGGCCACTACAACACGCGCATTACCCGCGACGGTCCGGGTTACCGGATCAACGGCCGCAAATTCTATTCGACCGGCGTCCTCTTCGCCGACTGGATCACCATCTTCGCACTCGATCCGGAGGACCGGTTGACTATGGCCTTCGTGCCGAAGGGTACTGAAGGCGTCGAGATCGTCGACGACTGGGACGGTTTTGGCCAGCGCACCACCGGCAGCGGCACGACGATCCTCGAGAATGTCTATGTCAGCGCCGATTCCGTGGTCTTCCATCACAAGGGTTTCGAGCGGCCGACGACGATCGGCTCGGTCGGCCAGATCATCCATGCTGGTGTCGATCTCGGTATCGCACGGGCGGCCTTTGCTGAAACGCTGGAGTTCGTCAGGACGAAATCGCGCCCCTGGATGGATAGCGGCCTTGACCGTGCCTCCGACGATCCGCTGACGATCGCCAAAGTCGGCCAGATCGCCATCCGGCTGGAAGCCGCAACGGCTCTGGTGGAGCGCGCCGGGCACAAGGTCGATGCCGCGCAGGTCGAGACGACAGAGGAAAAGGTGGTCGCGGCGACGCTTGCGGTTGCCGCCGCCAAGGTGCTGACCACCGAAGTGGCGCTCGAGGCCTCAAACACACTTTTCGAGCTTGCCGGGACCTCGTCGGTGCAGGCTGGCCTCAACCTCGACCGCCATTGGCGCAATGCCCGCACCCATACGCTGCACGATCCCGTGCGCTGGAAATACCACGTCGTCGGCAACTACCATTTGAACGGCGTAACGCCGCCGAAGAACGGCGCGCTCTGAAATCTCCCCTCTTTCAACCGAAAACCCCACCGCCGGTGCCGGCAGTGGGGTTTTTGCTTTTGATGAAAGATGGCCGCCTCAGCTATAGAGGCTGACCTCCGGTATCCTGTCGTTCAGCACGAATTCACCGACTTCCTTCGCCTTGTAGAAAACCGGATCGTGCAGCGTGTGCGTACGGACATTGCGCCAGAAACGGTCGAAGCGGTATTTATCGGCCGTCGAGCGCGCGCCCGTCAGTTCAAAGACGCGCGAGGTGATGTCGAGCGAGACATGGGTGGCGTGGACCTTGGCGGCATAGGCTTCAGCCGCCGCCTCGCCGCGCTCACGCGCGGTGACGTCGCGGCCGCGGGCAAGGCCCGCCTGCACGGCTGATGCCGCGTTATCGGCAAGGGCCGCCGAGGCCTTCAGCGCGGCGGTGAATTCGCCGACGCGTTCGAGGATATAGGGATCATCCGCTGCCCGCTCGACACCGGAGGTTATCCACGGCCGGGTCGTGTTGCGGACGTAATCGACGGCCGCCTGCAGCGCACCCTCGGCGGTGCCGAGGTAGAAGTTGACGAAGACCAGCTGAATGAACGGCGTGTTGAAGGTCGAAAGCACCGGAGGTGCTGCATCGGCTGCTGCCGGCGCGCCGACGAAATCCTCCTCGTAAACCGGGAAGTCGCGGAACTCGACGCTGCCGCTGTCGGACAGACGCTGGCCGATATTGTCCCAGTCGTCGTTGGCGACGTAGCCTGGACGATTGGTCGGCACGGCGAAGCCGGCGATCTTGTCGTCGAGCGCCGCATTGGCATTGATGTAGTCGGAGACCCGCGCCGCCGTGGAGAAGGACTTGCGTCCGTTCAGCACATAGCCGTTGCCGCGACGGGTAAGCACCAGCCCGGGATCGCGCGGATTGACGGCCGCCCCCCAATAGAGGTTCCTGGCGACCGTATCGCTGCCCAGCGCATGGGCGCGTGCGGCATCAAGGGCCCAATAGATGTACTGGCTATTGACATAGTGGTAGCCGAGCAGCTGGCCGATCGAGCTTTCGCCACGGGCGAGAATGCGCACCAGCTTCAGTCCGTCGACCCAATCGAGGCCACCGCCGCCGATCTCACGGGGATGCAGCGCATTGAGCAGGCCGGCATTCTTCAATTTGACGATTTCGCCAAGCGGCGGGCGGCCTTCGCGATCGAGGTCTGCGGCGCGCCTGGAAAGGTCGGCAGAGATATCCTCCGCACGGGCAAACAGGTCTTCCCGCGTCGGGTTGCGGCTGGTCGCGAAGACGACATTGGATTGGCTCATAGGCGGAACTCCAATTCTCCAAAAAGATGATCCGGCGGGAGACGAGGCCCCCGCCGGAAGGATCGAGGGTGACCTCCTCAGAAAAGCTTGTCCGGAATCCAGCTGGCGGTCGCCGCATCGCTCGTGCTGAAGGCCGGGATCTTCGCAGCCAGTTCCTCGATCGTCTTGACGCTGGCCGCGCGCAGGCTCTCCTGTGTCAGAAGTGTCGGCTTGATCGTGATCTGGTGGGGAACCGTCTGGCCAGCGATTTCGAGGGCTGCGGCGCGGATGGAGACGGCGCCGACGACGGCCGGATTGGTCGCGACGGTCGCAACCCACGGGCTGCCTTCCTCGGTGATTTCCTGGATATCGGCCGTCGAGACGTCGGCCGAATAGATCTTGAGCTTGTTTGATATGCCGAGGTCGTTGGCGGCGAGCTTCACACCGCGGGCGAATTCGTCATAGGGGGCGAAGACGACCGAAATATCGGGATTGGCGGTGAGCACAGCCTTCGCCTGGTCGGCGGTCGAGGTCGCCGTCGTGTCGCTGACATTGCCGAAACGGGCCTTTTCGACCACGCCTTTATTGTCTGTCTTGAACTTGTCCCAGGCCTCGTTGCGGCGGTCGAGCGGCGCAAAGCCGGCGACATAGACATAGCCGGCGCTGAAACTGTTGCCGTTGTCCTTCACCACCTGTTCAAGCGCCAATGATGCGAGTTCGTGATCGCTCTGTTCCACCTGCGGAATCTTGGGATTGTTGAGGTTGACGTCGAAGGCCACGACCTTGATGCCCTTGTCGAGCGCCTGCTGCACGACGTCGCCGAGCGATTCCGGCAGTCCGTGATCGATGACGATGCCGGAGACGCCGAGATTGATCGCCTGCAGGATCTGTTCGCGCTGCTCGGCGGCATCCTGCCGGCCGGGGAAGATGCGCAGATCGATATCCAGCGCCTTGGCCTGAGCTTCAGCCCCTGCCTGGTATGCCTGGAAGAAATCGCCGGCCGAGATGTAGCTGATCAGCGCTACTTTGACGCCGCCCTTGTCGAAAGGGGCAGGAGCGCCAGACAATCCGTCGGCTTTTGCGCCTTGAATGAAAATGAACGGAATGACGGCGGCAGAGAGTGCGAGCCGTGCGAGGGATTTCATCGTCGCGTTCCTTCTAGCAAATCGGGGCGTCGTCTGACAGGTCTGGAAGTCCCTGCGACGCGTTGAATTATTAGATATAATCTCTATGTTTTTAGTAGAGTAAATGATCCGATTTTACCGGCTGCGGGAGATTCTTTGTTTCCTGAGCGTGGCTCGTAGCGGAAAGGCGTGCCTGGAGTTCGACCGCCCGGACAGGGCACACTCCCGCTTCGAATGCACTCCTGGACACTATCGATGCCGCTTCTTCACATTGAAAATATCACCCGCAGTTTCGGGTCGACGCGGGCGCTTGCCGGCGCTGATTTTTCTATGGAACGCGGTGAGATCGTGGCGCTGATGGGCGCAAACGGCGCGGGCAAATCGACCCTGGTCAAGATCCTCTCCGGCGTGCTTCCGGCCGATGGCGGCACGGTCAGCCTCGATGGCCGCCCATTTGCGCCGCGTAGCCCGGCCGAAGCGGCAAGGGCCGGTGTCGTCACAGTGCATCAGTCGACGGATCTCGTCGGCGCGGCCGGTCTGACCGTTGCCGATGCCCTGCTGCTCAACCGGTTTGCCGATCGCAGCACACCCTTCTTCGTCTCGCGCGCTGGCATCCGCCGTGCCGCGCAGTCCATGCTCGATGCCGCCGGCTTCACCCTGCCGCTGGACCGCGATTTTGGTGACCTCGCCAGCGCCGATCGGCAGCTGGTGGCGATCGCCCGCGCGCTTGCCAACCGCGCCGACCTCCTCATCCTCGACGAGCCGACGGCGAGCCTTTCCGGAGAGGAAAGTCGCCGCCTCTTCGATATTCTGCTGAAGCTTCGCGAGCGGGGCCTGGCTATCCTCTATATCTCGCACCGTACCGCCGACCTCGAAGCCATCGCCGACCGCGCGCTCGTTATGCGCGGCGGCCGCGTCATCGGCACCTTCGAGCGGCCGATCGATTTTTCGAGCGCCATCGAGACGATGATCGGCCGTCGACTGGAGGCAGCCCGGCCGGATGCGCGGCCTGCGACCGGACCAGTGATTTTCGAGATGCGCGACATCAGCCTATTGCCGATGGGCGCACCCATCGACCTGTCGTTGCATGAAGGCGAGGTGGTCGCGGTAACAGGCGTGCTCGGCGCCGGTAAAAGCCGGTTGCTCCAGGCGATCTTCGGCGTGACAGCGCTTGCCGGCGGCCAGATGTTCCTCGATGGCCGGCCTTATCGGCCGAAAAGCCCGGCTGAGGCAATTGCGGCGGGTGTCGCCATGGCCGCCGAAGACCGTCACCGTTCCTCACTGATGCCGCCGGCATGGCCCGGCCATTCGCTGTCGGCGACGATCAGCCTGCCGCATCTTGGCAAATGGTATCCGCACGGTTTCCTGGTCGGCGGCCGCGAGCGACGCGAGGCCGAACAGGCGATCACTCGTCTCGGCATCAAGGCCGCAGGCCCGCTCGCCTCGATCTGGTCGCTGTCCGGCGGCAACCAGCAGAAGGCGGTGATCGCCCGCTGGGAGGCGGAACCGAGCCGGCTGCTGTTGCTCGACGAACCGTTCCAGGGTGTCGACGTCGGCGCCCGTCATGACATCATCCGGGCAATCCGCGCCCGCAGAGACCGGGCGACGCTGATTGCGACCTCCGACCCGGAGGAGGCCTATGAGGTGGCCGACCGCATCCTCGTCATCGACCGCCACGTGCTGAGGCCCGCGGCAGATGCTGCTCTTGCCTCCGCTATCCAGGGAATATCCGCATGACGACGATCGACGACGACACTCTTCCACAGCCAAGCGCCCGGCCGAAGGCATCGCCGCAAGCCGATCACGGCCGTCTCGCCGCCCTCGGGGCGTTCCTGCGGGCGGGCGCGGTGTTCATCCTGCTGGCACTGCTCGTCGTCGGCTTCGCCATCGCCCAACCCGCCTTCATCAACATCGCCAATCTGATGAGCATCCTGCAGGCGGTGTCCGTCGTCGCCATTCTCGGCGCCGGCGTCACCGTCACACTGGCTGTCGGCGGTTTCGACCTGTCGATCGGCGCGGTCGCCGCATCGAGCGTGATGGCGGCGAGTTACGCTATGATCGTCTGGCACCTTGATGCTTATGCGACGGTGCCGCTCGTGCTCGCCTTTGGCGCCCTGATCGGCCTCGTCAACGCCTTCCTCATCGTCCGCCTGAAGGTGCCGGATCTGCTCGCCACGCTGGCGATGATGTTTCTGCTTTCCGGCCTGCAGCTGATCCCGACAGCCGGCCGGTCGATCTCTGCGGGCCTCACCCTGCCCGACGGCTCAAAAGCGACCGGCGCCTACGACCCGGCCTTTTTGCTGATCGGCCGCTACAGCATCCTCGGAGCCCTGCCCGTTTCTGTGGTGCTGATGGCGGCGGTCGCCATCGCGCTCTTCATCCTCACTGAACGCACCCGCATCGGTCGGCTGCTGTTTGCAACAGGTGGCAACGAGGTCGCGACCCGGCTTGCCGGCGCCTCGACGGTGCGGCTGAAGACGCTCGCCTATGTCATTTCAGGCACGCTGGCATCGCTCGGCGGCATCGTGATCGCCGCCCGCGTCGGGCGTGGCGACATTTCCTCCGGCGGCTCGCTGCTGATGGATTCGGTCGCTGCCGCGTTGATCGGCTTTGCCGTCTTCAACTTGCGGCGTCCAAACGTGCTCGGCACCATTGCCGGCGCCGTCTTCGTCGGCGTGCTGCTGAACGGCCTCACCATGCTGAACGCCCCTTACTACACCCAGGATTTCGTCAAGGGCGCCGTGCTCGTCGGCGCGTTGGCGCTGACCTACGGCCTCGGCCGCAGCAATCCCTAATTCCAAGGAAAAAAGACATGACCCGCGAAATCAGGCTGAACGCCTTCGACATGAATTGCGTCGGACACCAGTCGCCGGGGCTCTGGCGCCATCCGCGCGACAAGTCCTGGACCTACAAGGATCTCGACTACTGGGTGCATCTGGCAAAGACTCTGGAGCGCGGCAAGTTCGACGGGCTGTTCATCGCCGACGTGCTCGGCGTCTACGATGTGCTGAACGGCAATGTCGATGCCGCACTTCGCCATTCGGCTCAGGTGCCGGTCAACGACCCGCTGCAACTGATCCCAACCATGGCCTACGAGACCGAGCACCTCGGCTTCGGCCTGACGGCGTCGCTCTCCTTCGAGCATCCCTATACCTTCGCCCGCCGCATATCGACGCTCGACCACCTGACCAAAGGCCGTGTCGGCTGGAATATCGTCACCTCCTATCTCAACAGCGGCGCGCTCAATATCGGCCAGCCGGCGCAGACGAAGCATGATGACCGCTACGATCTCGCCGAGGAATATCTCGAGGTCTGCTACAAGCTCTGGGAGGGAAGCTGGGAGGACGGCGCGGTCGTCCGCGACCGGGAAAGCGGCATCTTCACCCATCCAGAAAAAGTCCACCCGATCCGCCATTCCGGCAAGCATTTCAACGTGCCCGGCATTCACTTGAGCGAACCCTCGCCGCAGCGCACGCCGGTGCTCTATCAGGCCGGCGCCTCCAGCCGCGGCAAGGATTTCGCCGGCGCCCATGCCGAATGCATCTTCGTCGCATCTCCGTCAAAGCCCGTGCTGAAGCGCTACGTCGCCAATGTCCGCGAGGCGGCCGAACGTATCGGCCGCAACCCGCGCGAAATCCTCGCCTTCAATCTGCAGACCGTGGTTCTCGGCGAGACCGATGCGGAAGCGCAGCGCAAGTTCAACGAATATCGCAAATACGCCTCCTTCGAAGGCGCGCTGACGCTGATTTCCGGCTGGACCGGCATCGATTTCGGCCAGTTCGGGCCGGACGAAGTGCTGCGGCACTGCCATACCAATGCGGTGCAATCGGCCGTCGAGACCTTCACGACAATCGATCCGACCAAGGAATGGACGGTGCGCGAAATGGCCGACTGGGTCGGCGTCGGCGGTTTCGGCCCTGTTTTCGTCGGCTCGCCGCAAACGGTCGCCGATTTGATGCAGGAATGGATCGAGGACACCGATGTCGACGGCTTCAACCTTGCCTATGCCGTGACGCCCGAGAGTTTCGAGGATGCCGTCGATCTGCTGGTGCCGGAACTGCAGAAGCGCGGCGTCTACAAGACCGACTACGCCAAGGGAACGCTGCGGGAAAAACTTGGGGGAGCGGGGCCGCGGCTCGTCGCGCCGCATCCCGGTGCCGCTTATCGCAATCTCTTCGGCGAGCCGGCACGTGTCGCGGCCAACGGCTGAGCGAATAATGGCTGGGTGACAAAAAAATATCTCGCCCAGTCCAACCATTCGAATCTAACCTCTATGACAATTTGCATTTCGCCCTGAATATGGGCACCCGAATTTCACCGATCAGGAGGGGTCATGACCGTATCATCTATCTCGCGGCGCACGCTGATGAAGGGCACAGCCCTGCTGCTTGCTTCTACGGCGCTCGCCCGGCAGGCGCTTGCGCAAGCTGCTCCCGCCGGCGGCCGGCTGATCGTTGCGGCCGATTCCGAGCCGAAGAACCTCAATCCTGCGATCGTCGCCTCGAACGGCGTCTTCTTCGTCGCAAGCAAGGTGATCGAGCCGCTGGCCGAAGCGTCGTTCGACGGCAAGGACGGGCTTGCGCCGCGCCTTGCCACCTCCTGGGAGGGCTCGGATGACGGCCTCTCCGTCACCTTCAAACTGCGCGATGGCGTCACCTGGCACGACGGCAAGCCGTTTACCTCGGTCGATGTCGCCTTCTCGGCGCTCAACGTCTGGAAGCCGCTGCAGAATCTTGGCCGCCTGGTCTTCGCCAATCTCGAAGCCGTCGATACGCCTGACGATTACACCGCCATCTTCCGCTTCTCCAAGCCGACGCCGTTCCAGCTGATCCGCAACGCCCTGCCTGTTGTCACCAGCGTCGTCGCCAAGCACATTTTCGACGGTACCGATATCACCACCAGCCCGGCCAACAACACGCTGACCGGCACCGGTCCGTTCAAGTTCGCCGAACACAAGCCCGGCGAATATTACCGGCTGACGCGCAACGAGAATTACTGGGACAAGGAGCAGCCGAAACTCGACGAGATCGTCTTCCGCGTGCTGCCCGATCGCGAAGCAGCGGGCTCGGCGCTCGAAGCCGAGGAAATTCAGCTTGCCGCCTTCTCGGCTGTGCCGCTCGCCGATCTCGACCGCATCTCGAAGGTCGCCGGCATCAAGGTGATTTCGAAGGGCTATGAGGCACTGACCTATCAACTCGTCGTCGAAATCAATCACCGCCGCAAGGAGCTGGCCGATCTCAGGGTGCGCCAGGCGATCGCCCAGGCGATCGACAAGAAATTCGTGGTCGACACGATCTTTCTCGGTTACGCCGCCGCCTCCACCGGTCCCGTGCCGAAGAATGCGCCGCAGTTCTACACGCCGGATGTCGCGGCGTATGATTTCAACCCCGCCGCCGCCAACGACATCCTCGACAAGGCAGGATACAAGCAAGGGGCAGACGGCAACCGATTCACGCTGAAGCTTCGCCCCGCGCCCTATTTCAACGAAACCCGCCAGTTCGGCGATTACCTTCGCCAGGCGCTGGCCGTGATCGGCATCAATGCCGAGATCGTCAACGCCGATGCGGCCGCGCACCAGAAAGCTGTTTATACAGATCACGACTTCGATCTCGCCGTCGGCCCGCCGGTCTTCCGCGGTGATCCGGCGATATCCACCACCATTCTCGTCCAGTCCGGGACGCCAGCCAGCGTGCCCTTCTCCAACCAGGGTGGCTACGTCAATCCGGAACTCGACAAGATCATCCTGCAGGCATCCGAAACCATCGACACGGCGGCGCGCACCGATCTCTACCGCAAGTTCCAGCAGTTGGTCGTCGCCGATCTGCCGCTGATCAACGTTGCGGAATGGGGCTTCATCACTGTTGCGCGCGACACCGTGCTCAACGTCTCGAACAACCCGCGCTGGGCTGTCTCGAACTGGGGCGATACCGCGCTGCAATCGTGATAGAATCGGCAGCAATTCTCTTTCGGAGGCCCTGTCCGGCGTGAGACGTGCAATCATCCTCCTGAGGCGCAGGGCGATCAGCAGCATTCCAGTGCTGCTGATCGTGGTGATCTTCACCTTTTTCCTGCTCGAATCCGCCTCGGGCGATGCCGTCGACGCCTATCTCGGTTCGATCGGCGGCGGCGATGCCGCACTTAGGCAGTCGCTGCGTGAAAGCTACGGCCTCGACCAATCGATGTTCGCGCGCCTCTGGCTCTATCTTTCTTCGCTGGCGCGGCTTGATCTCGGCTGGTCGGTCGCCTTCGGCCGGCCGGTCGGTGCACTCATTGCCGAACGCCTGCCCAATACGCTGCTCCTGATGGGCAGCGCGACGGCGCTTTCCTTCGGTCTCGGCTCGGCGTTCGGCATCCTTGCTGGGGCGCGGCCGGGAAGTTTTCGCGACCGATTGCTGTCGATCGGCTCGCTGATCGTCTATGCCATTCCGAGTTTCTGGCTCGGCCTGGTCCTGAGCATCGCTTTCTCGGTGAAGCTGCGCTGGTTTCCGATCGCCGGCATTGAGACGATCGCTTCCGGCAAGACGGGTTTTTCGCGTGCGCTCGACATATCAGATCATCTGGTTCTGCCGGTCGGCGCGCTCGCCCTGATCTATCTCGCCCTGTTCCTGCGGGTGATGCGCAGCGGCATGGCCGAGGCGTGGAGGCTGGATTTCGTGCTCTTCGCCCGTGCCAAGGGGCTGTCGCGCAGCCGGATCGTGCTGCGTCACGTGGCGCGCAATGCGCTGCTACCGCTCGTCACCATGCTCGGGCTGCAATCGGCGGCCATGCTCGGCGGCAGCGTAGTGATCGAGAGCGTCTTTGCGATCCCGGGTTTCGGGCGGCTGGCGCAGGAGGCGGTCAACGGCCGCGACGCGCCGCTGTTAATGGGCATCGTCGTCACCAGCGCCATCCTTGTCATTTCGGTCAATTTCCTCGTCGATCTCGTTTATGCAGCGCTCGATCCGCGCATCGGCGCTTCGGAGGGCGGCGTATGAGCTGGCTGCGGCGCCTGCTTCGCACGCCGGAAGGTGCGGCCGGACTTGCGATCCTTTTCGTCCTGCTTTTGGCCGGGCTGCTCGCTCCCGTCATTTCACCGGGCGATCCGCTGAAAATTGCCGGCCGCGCATTGCTTACGCCATTCGCCGATCCGGCTTTTCCGTTCGGCACCGACCGTCTCGGCCGCGATGTCCTGGCGGGGCTGCTCTACGGCGCGCGAACCTCGCTTGCCGTCGGCCTGGCGGCAGCGTTTTCGGCCATGGTGCTGGGGCTCTGCGTCGGCCTGGCGGCCGGTTTTGCCGGCGGGCTCATTGACGAGGCGCTGATGCGGGTGGTCGACGCTTTCCAGATCGTACCGGCTTTCCTGCTCGCTCTTGCTTTCGTCAGCACCATCGGAGTGTCGACGCCCATCGTCGTCCTTGCCATCGCACTCGGCACCTGGGCCGATCCGGCGCGGCTGACGAGGGCGCAGGTGCTTGCAATCCGCGAGCAGGATTACGTCGCCTCGGCAAGGGTAATCGGCATGCATCCGGCCGAGATCGCCTTCCGGGAGATCCTGCCGAACGCGTTGCCGCCGGTGCTGGCGCTTTCTGCCACCATCGTCGCCGGCGCGATCCTGACCGAGGCGGCGCTGTCCTTCCTTGGCCTCGGCAATCCCAATATCGCCACCTGGGGTTCGATGATCGCCGAGGGCCGCAGCGTGCTGCGTTCGGCATCCTATCTGTCGGTCATACCGGGCGCTGCCCTCGCCGTGACCGTTCTCGGCGTCCATCTCTTCAGCGAGGGTCTCGGCAAGGCGCTTGGCGATGATGACGTGGGGGCGGCATGAGCAGCATGAGCGGCATTTTCTGCAGCCTGCGAAAGCTTTCGGTCACCTATGGGCGCGACAGGAATGGTGCGGCCGCACTCGACGGCGTCGATCTCGATATCGTCGCCGGCGAAAGGCTGGCGATCATCGGCGAAAGCGGCTCCGGCAAGAGTACGCTCGCCCGCGCGCTTGCCGGCCTGCTGCCGGAGGGAGCGAAGGTCGGCGGCGAGATGCTCTGGTCCGGACTTGGTCATCCGCCCCGCCCAGGCCGCGATTTCGGCTTGGTTTTCCAGGATCCAGGCTCTAGCCTCAATCCCGTCCTGACGATCGGCGAGCAGGTTGCCGAAGGCGCAAGGCGCCATCTCGGCCTCAGTTGGAAGCAGGCCTATATCAGGGCTTGGGAATTGCTCGAGCGGGTACGAATACCGCAACCTGACAAGGCAATGCGGGCCTTTCCGCATCAGCTTTCCGGCGGCCAGCGCCAGCGCGTGGCGATTGCCGCGGCCATCGCCGCGAGGCCTGCGCTGCTGATTGCCGACGAGGCGACCAGCGCGCTTGACGTCGTCGTTCAGTCCGAGATCGTCCGCCTGCTCGACGGGCTCGTACGCGAAGACGGCATGACGCTGCTCTTCATCACCCACGACATCGCGCTTGCCTCCGGCTTTGTCGATCGCATCGCCGTTTTCCGCAATGCGAGGCTGGTCGAGGCAGGCCCCGTCCGTTCGGTGCTTTCAGCGTCAAAAAGCGACTATACCGCCGCCCTCATCGCCAGTCATCGCGATCTCGCGACACCGCCGCTGATCGCGGAGGTGCTGCCATGAACGATACGTTGCTCTCCGTCGAAAACCTGTCGAAAGGGTTTTCCTCTTCGATCCGCCGGGTCGCTGCCCTCGACAATGTGTCGCTGACCATCTCGGCCGGAGAAACGCTCGGCCTCGTCGGCGCCTCCGGCAGTGGAAAATCGACGCTGTCGCGCATCCTGCTGCGGCTTCTCGCTTGCGATACCGGGTCGATCCGTTTCGAGGGGGCAGACTGGCTTGCGCTGAACGGCGCATCTTTGCGCCGCAAGCGGGCGCGCATGCAGATGGTGTTTCAAGATCCCCTCGCCGCCTTCAATCCGCTGGCGACCGTTGGTGCCGTGCTCGACGATCCGCTGCGCATCCACGGCATTGCCGGCAAGGACCGCCGCCCCGGCGAGATTGCCACGCTGCTGGAGCGAGTCGGCCTCACCGCCGATCATGCTGCCCGTCCCGTGCGTTCGCTCTCCGGCGGCCAGCGCCAGCGCGTGGCGATCGCGCGGGCGATTGCGACGCGGCCGTCGCTGCTGGTGCTCGACGAGGCGGTGTCCGCCCTCGACGTCACCGTGCGCGGCAGGATCCTGGAGCTTCTGGTCGGTCTGCAGAAAGAACAGGGCATTGCCTGCCTGTTCATTTCGCACGATCTTGCCGTGGTTCGGGCCGTCTCCCACCGCATTGCCGTCATGGATGGTGGGCGGATCGTCGAGACCGGCCCGGCAGCGGCGGTCGTTGCCGCGCCGCAATCGGAGGCTGCCCGTGCGCTCGTTGCCGCCGTCCCCCATCTCGTGACCGATCCCTGCTGAAGGAAGTATCCATGCCCGATCTTGGTTGGAATCCCCTGCATGGCGTGCCCTCTTATCCCGCGGAGCGCTACGCCGTCCTTGCCGACAGGATCGGCGGTATCTTGCGCAGCCGCAACGACATATTGCTCGTGCAGGCAGAAGCGGTGGTGGCGCTGGAGGCGGCGGCGGTCAGCCTTGCGCGCCCCGGCCTGACGGCACTCAACATCATCACCAGCTCCTACGGCGGCTGGTTCGGGCAATGGCTGCGGCGGGGTGGCGCGGCGGTCGCCGATATCGTCGCCGAACCGAGCCTGCCGATCGAGATCGAAGCAGTCGCCGAAGCGCTCCAGACGGGTCCGAAGATCGATGTGCTCGCTCTGGTGCACGCGGAATCCGCAAGCGGCATTCTCAACCCCCTGCCCGAGATCTTGGCGCTTGCCCGGGCTCGCGGCGTCGTCACCATCGTCGACGCGGTCGCCTCGATCGGTGGCCACCGGCTCGATGTCGACGATCTCGGCATCGACATCGCCGTAATCGGTCCGCAGAAGGCGCTCGGCGGGCCGGCCGGCGTGTCCGCGCTATCGGTCAGCCACCGCGCCTGGGAGCTCATTCTCAGAGATGGTGCACCGCGCGATTCGATCTTGTCGTTGGCCGATCTGAAGACCTGGGTCGATAGCGGCCGGCGCGGCCTGCCGGGAACGCCGGCGTCGCTGGAATTCTTCGCGCTGGAAACGGCGCTCGACCGCGTCGAGGCCGAAGGCCTGGAGAATGTCGTCGCCCGCCATGCGCTGGCGGCATCGGCGACACGGGCGGGGCTTTCCGCGCTCGGTGCCCCGGCCTGGGTGCCGACTGCAAAGGCGTCGAACCTGGTGACGGCGGTGCCGGTGCCGGAGGCGCTCGCGCCTGCCGCGCTGATCGCAGCCGCCGGACAGCTCGGGGTCGAGCTGAGCGAAGGCGTCGGAACCGCGCCGGCCCGTCTCCTGCGCCTGAACCATACTGGTCCGCGCGCCGCATTTCAGGCGGTACTCTCGAATGTCGTGGCGTATGGCTCGGCCCTTAGGCAGGCCGGCCATGCCGCGGATATCGCAGCCGCTTCGGAGGTGATGTCGGCGGCCTATAGCCGCTGATAGGATGCTCTCAGAGCCGGGAAGGCATGTCGGCGACCACAAGGCGGCCGCCAGCCCGACTTAAGCCCGGCCTGACGAAAACTTCCCGGCACCCCGATGAAAGCCGTATCCGGCCCTTGATAATCACGGCTCGTCAAGGCAGGAGAGAGAGATCGCGGAGAATTGGTGCAGATGACGAGATTGCTGGATGCGCAGGGCCTGGAGATTTCGCATGAGGGGCATCGCACCCGCCTGAAATGGCATCGGTTGCGCAAGCGGTTTGCCGATCCCTTGTTCTCAGCCGAGGTGATGGCGGAGGGTTTTGCAGCAGGCGCTTCGATGGAGCTCGATCTGCGCGTACGCGGCGACGGCGGTTTCGTTGTGCTGCACGACGAGGATCTCGAAGGCGAGACGACAGGGCATGGGCCGGTTGCCGAAAAGAGCATCGGCGATCTCAGCGATATCAGGATGCAGGAGGGCGACCGGCCGCTGATCTTCAGCGAGGATCTCGCCGCCATGATGCAATCGACGCATGCAACCGCATTGCTGCAATTCGACATGAAGGATGACTTTGAAGCGATCGGTGCCAGGGGCATCGCGCATTTGGCCGCGCATTTCCAGGATATCGCCGCCTCGGTGATCGTCAGCGGCGGCAGCCTCGACCTCATCGTCGCGGTCAAGGAGAAGCTTCCCCATCTCTTGCGCGGCATCGATCCGACGGACAAGCTCTACGACATCAGGAAGGCCAGCGGCTGGAAGGCTGTCGAGGCGGAATTGCGTGCCGACCTGCGCGGCCCGACCGAACCGGACACGATCTATCTCCACTGGCCGCTGATCCTGGATGCCGCCAATGAAAGCCTCGACATGATCGCGCTCTGCCAGGACGAAGGCAAACGCGTCGATGCCTGGACCTTCACCCTGAAGGATCCGGAGGCCGGTTTCAGCGAGGAGGAATGGCGAGGTTTTTCGACGCTGATGGCCCTGAAGCCGGATCAGATCACCACCGACGAGGCACCGGCCACCGAACGCGCCTGGCGCCGCCGCATGGCGGAGTAACCAGCGGTCATTGGAGCATGATGCCGAAAGGTGTGAGAGGCTTCCGAGACCCTGTTTCTAGGTTTGTCGCCTGTTTTTTGCAGTTTCCATCATTTTAAACTTCTGATGCTATCCATAACCAGCAGACAAATGTTGGTGTCCGATATGCAAGTTGTTGATACTAAAGCAATTGCGCAACAAGCAAATTCCAGCTTGCAGGAAGCGTGGCATCTTGGGTGTTCGGGCCGATCGGTTGAGGCACTCACACTGGCCGGCGAAATTCTTGCGGATGCCAAGGCGCGGGGCGACGATCGGCTCGCCGCGCAATGCGACACCGACATTGCTTGGTATTGTTTTCAGATCGGCAAGGCCGAACTTGGACTGACGCATGTCCGCCGAGCGGTAGACTTCTGGAAATTGACCGGGGAGCGCAAACAGGAAGCCTGTGCCCGGGCATATTTCGGATGGCTGCTCTTGGAACTGGGTTTGCCGGAGGAAGCAATCGAAGAAGCTACCCGCGCATTGGATCTGGCCGACAAGGCCGCGGACCCGAAAGCACAAAGCCTAGCCACCAACGTCATAGGAATTATCTTCTGGTGCAACAAACAGCCCGACCGGGCCATCTTGATGAGCGAGAGGTCTGTCGAACTCGCCAGATCGATTGGCAATAAGAACTATGAATGCTGGTGGCTCATCAATCTCGGCGGCGCTCATTCGGAAGGTGGATATATCGCGCGGGCGCTCGGCCAGCCGGAGCAAGAACACCAGATGCTGTTCAGAGCGCTGGAACTGACCGAACAGGCGCTCGACATCGCAATCGAGATCGGCGACAGCTGGGCCGCTCGCCTCTGTCTCGGCAACCAAGCCGAGTTCTACAGCCACCTGGGCGAGCATGAGAAGGCGCTCCAGTGCATGGCCCGCTATCAGCTGTTTCAAGAGAACAGCTATGTCAGGGACAGGCAGCAATATCTCTACACTTTGGGCCAGATCTACAACAATTCCGGAAAATTCACCGAAGCCCTGTCGCCGCTGCTCGAGGCGGTGGAGCTGATCGACGCCGGCGGCAGTTTCGATTCCTATGTCCAGATCTATCTTTACCTGTCGCAGGCCTATGAAGGGCTGGGGCAGTTCGATCCGGCGCTGGAGACACATAAGAAGTACCACCAAGCCTATTTGCGCAATAGCGCCGAGAATACACAGCGACGCGCACGTCTCGCCGAAATCTACTATGAAACCAAACGGTTCAAGGAAGTTGCCGAAACGGAGTCGAAGCGCGCAGAAACGCTGGAGGCCTCCTATCAGAAGCTGCAGGAGCAAACCGATATCCTTGCCAATGCCGTCTATCTGGACGCACTGACCGGGCTCTATAACCGCAAATATCTCGACAGCCGCTTTAAGGAACTGACGTCTGAGAAGCGTCCATATTCCATCGCGATGCTGGATGTCGACCACTTCAAGTCGATCAACGACAACTTCTCTCACATGATCGGCGACCGGGTCCTGAGTGCCATTGGAACCATATTGCGCAGCCAGTTGCGCATTACCGATCAGGCAATTCGGTTTGGCGGCGAGGAATTCGTCGTCCTGTTCGCCGGCGCTCCCCGAGGGGCCGCAGATCTCTGCGAGAGGCTGCGTTCAGCCATTGAACGATGGGATTGGTCTGAGATCTGCAACGGGCTGCACGTGACGATCAGCATAGGTGTCGCCGGTACCCTGTCTGCCAAGTCTCCGAACGAGGTTTTGGCGATCGCCGATCAGAATCTCTATGCGGCGAAAAACAGCGGTCGCAATCGCGTTGTTGCGTAACGCTCGCAGCTTCGCCAATCGGGCGGATCGCGTCTCTGGGACGGTGTATCTATAGCCCCTCGATGTCGAGGATGAACGCGAATTCGCCGGCAAGCCCCGGCGAGTAGGCGATGACGGGTCCGCCCTGCGCAAGCAGCCTGTCGACCGGCGGCATCGCCACCACAGCGCCGGCCTCTTCGGCGATCAGCGCGCCGGCGAGCATATCCCAGGCATTGAGGTGGCGTTCGTAATAGAGATCGGCAGCACCTTCGGCGACACGAACGAGGTCGATCGCCGCCGCGCCCATGCGGCGATAATCCATGCCGCGTTCGTGGAGCCGCCGCGAGAGTGCGAGATGGTCGTCGAAGCTCGTCTTGCGGGAATGGCCGAGGATGACAAGCGCATTGGCCGGATCGACGGTCGCCGCCGCATGGACCGGAATCCCCTCCTTGAAGGCGCCGCCGCCGCGCACGGCGTGAAAGATCTTGTCTCCGGCGGCGTCGTAGACCACGCCGATCTCCACCTTGCCGCCGACGACAAAGGCGATCGAGACACCCCAGTGCCGGAAGCCCCTGATATAGTTGGTCGTGCCGTCGATCGGATCGACGACCCAGGTGCCGCCCTTACCCGATCGTCCGCCGCTTTCTTCGCCCATGAAACTATCATCCGGAAAGCGCGAGAGCAGCCCTTCGTGGATCGCCTGCTCGGCTTTTCTGTCGGCGATGGTGACGAAATCCTGCAATCCCTTGTTCTCGACGGTCAGTGTGCCTGGGTCAGAGTCGCGCCGAAACCGTGCCGTCTCCCGTCCGACCTCGAGGGCAACTGACATGGCGACCTCCGCCCGTGCGCGGATGGTGGCGGCATCGAAGGCGGAATTCATCACGCAGTCCTTCTTTTGATCAGTGTCACCGGCGTGAATTCGACACGCGCCGTCAGGTCCGGCTCAGCCATCCGGCTCATCAGCAGGTCGATCGTCTTTTCGGCCTGAACGTCGCAGGGTTGACGGATGGTGGTGAGATCGTAAGCGGTCCAGCTCGCCTGGGGAATGTCGTCATGACCGATGATGGGCAACGGCGGCGCGTCATCGCGGCCGCGGCCCCGCATGACGCGGTCGATCACGCCGCAGGCCATGTAGTCGTTGGCGCAGAACAGCCCGTCGATGCCGGATGCGGCAAGTTCGGCTGCCGCATCATAGCCGCTCCGGTAGTCGTTGATCCTGATCTGCAGGAACTGGGCCTCGACGCCGAGCTGCTTGCAGCGTGCGATGAAGGCCTCGCTGCGCCGCCGCGCCGTGTAGGATATGGCGGGTGCGGCCATCACGGCGGGTTTTTGCACGCCGCTGTCGATCAGGTGGGTGGCGGCGAGATGGCCGGCCATGCGGTCGTCGGAGATGATGCGGTCGACGAAGGGGATGTCGTTGCCCTTGTTGATCAGCACGATCGGCACGCCTTCGGCCGCGCACTGCTCGCAGATCTCGGTCGGCGGCGCGTCGGAGGTGACGATGACGCCGGAGACGGCGTAATGCAGCAACTGGCCGATGACTGTCGAAATATCCGCCTCAGGCGAGGTCGGCAGCAGGATGGGGCGGAAATTGCGAGAAAGCAGCACTCTTGCGAGATTCTCGATCTGCAGCGTGCGGAACGGATTATCGAGGCCGGCGGCGACGACGCCGACGAGATCGGAGCGTTTGTTAGTCAGGCTTCGAGCAAGATAGTTGACCCGGTAGCCAAGTTCCTTGGCGGCCTGGTAGACCTTCTCGCGCGTCTTCGGCGAGACGCTGGCATCCGGCGTGAAGGCGCGCGACACGGCAGCGCGCGAGACGCCGGCCACACGCGCCACGTCGAAGGAGGTTACCTTGCGCGGTCCCTTATCCCTGTCTGCCAATTGCATTTTCCTTAACCGCAGGCGGCCGCATCAGATCGGGTAGATCCGTGCAGATGCCGAGAACCGGAAGCTTCATGATGTCATCGAGAACGGCCGGCCGCTCCTCGTGCCAGAGCACGATCTCGCGGCCAGCATCGAAAGCGCGGCGCATCAGCGCGTCGGTCACCAGATCCTGCGGACGTTCGCCGGCCCTCTCCCAGCACAGATGCAGGATATCGGCGCCGGCCTCGTCGCCGAGCGCATGCGGATCGTGGTCGACCCGGATCAGCACCGAAAGCGGAAAGTCGCAGGCCGCGTCGCTAAGTTCGCGCACCTGTGCCGTGTCGAAGGAGCCGAGACAGGCGAAACGTTGGTTCATTTCGACAAGGTGCCGCCAGCAGCGCATGCCGGTCCCAGGCGCCTTCAGCTCTACGTAAAGGCCGGTCCCGGTCTCGCGGCCGAGTGCGGCGACCTCTGAAAAACTCGGCACGTCGACGCCCTCGAGTGCGCCAAGCTCCGCCGCCGTCATTTCGGAAATGCGGCGGTCGATGCCGAAGACACGATCGAGATGGTCGTCATGCGAGACGACGACCACGCCGTCCTTGGTCAGTTGCGTGTCGAGCTCCCACATTTCCGCGCCGAGTTCGGCGGCACGGCGGAAAGCGGCGATCGTATTCTCGCGTTCATGGCCACTGGCGCCGCGATGGCCGATGCAGAAGGGAAGCCGGCCCTTGGCCGCTGGCCAACCGTAACGCTGGAAGAATACCGAGAAATCGCGGGTCATCAGAGCCTCCTGCCATTTTCGTCGAAAACGAATATGCCGCGGCTGTCGATCGCCCAGCGGACGTCGTCGCCGACATGAACATCGCTACGGACCGGCTGGATCGAACGCAACAGCGGTCCGCCGGCAAGAGCCACGTCGTAGAGGTTCTCGCGGCCCTGCGTTTCGGCGAAGGTGACCTTGCCCGGCACGGCGATGTCGCCTGCCGGCGTGAAATGCTCGGGCCGGACGCCGAGCATCAGCTTGGTACCTTCGGCGGCACCGACGGTATCGGGCAGCGGCACGCGGATCTCGCTTTGCGGGATTGTGAATGCGCCCTTGTCCACCACGCCGCGCAGGAAGGTGATCGGCGGATTGCCGAGAAAGCCGGCGACGAAGGCGGTCTTCGGATCATTGTACATCTCGGCCGGCGTGGCGATCTGGACGATCTCGCCTTCCTTCATGATGGCGATGCGGTCGCACATGCTCATCGCCTCGACCTGGTCGTGGGTGACGAGAATGGCGGTGATGCCGGTTTCGCGTTGCAGGCGGCGGATTTCCGATCGCATTTCGAGGCGCAGCTTGGCGTCGAGATTGGCGAGCGGTTCATCGAGCAGCAGCACATCCGGCTTGCGGATCAGCGCGCGCGCCAAGGCGACGCGCTGCTGCTGGCCGCCGGAAAGCTCGGCCGGCCTGCGGCCCATCAGGTTGCCGATCTGCACGAGGGCGGCGATAAGGTCGACCTCCTTGCGGATCTCGGCAGCCGGCATGCCCTTCACCTTCAGCGGAAAACCGATGTTCTCGGTAACCGTCATGTGCGGATAGAGCGCATAGGACTGGAAAACGACGCCGACATTGCGAGCCTGGCTCGGCAGGTCGGTGACGTCGCGGTCGCCGAAGAGGATGCGTCCGCCGCTTGGCCGATGGATACCGCAGACGGAAAACAGCGTCGTCGATTTGCCGCAGCCGGAAGGGCCGAGCAGCGCCAGCATCTCGCCGTTGCGGACTTCGAGGGTCATGTTCTCGATGACCTTGGTGGAGCCGAAGCTCTTCGAGAAATTGTCGAGGAGGATGCGCATCAGCCTTTGCTCCCGCCGCCATAGATGTTCATGAGGTATTTGTTGAAGAGCGCGTAAACGATCAGCACCGGAACGAGGTAGAAGACGCCGACTGCTTTGAACATGTTGAAATCATAGTTATTATCGTCGGCGAGGAAGGCCGCGAGATAGACCGAAAGCACCTGCACCTGATTACCAGGCGCCAGCACCTGCGGCAGAATGAACTCGCCCCAGCCGGAGAGGAAAGAGAAGAGGCCAAGCGCCATGATGCCGGGCTTGACCTGCGGCAGCACGAGGCTGCGCCAGACCCGGAAGCGCGAGGCGCCGTCGACGACGCCGGCCATTTCGATTTCCCACGGCACGGTGTCGTAGAAGCCCTTCATCAGCCAGATGCCGAGCGGCAGGTCAATCGCCGCCTTCACCAGGATGACGCCGATCAGCGAATTGTAGAGGCCGATCATCTGCAACACGATGAAGATGGCGATGATCAGCGTCACCGACGGGAAGGCATGCAGCACCATGACGCCGGCAAGGAAGAAGCCGCGCGCCGGCACGTTCAGCCGTGACAGCACATAGCCCGCCATCGACGAGACGATGAGCACGAGGCTGGTGGTGCAGGCGGCAAAGAGCAGCGTATTCACAGTCACCTGCCAGATGTTCGCCTTGCCTTCCGTGGTCTGCCACAGGAAGCGCCAGTGGTCGAGCGTCAAGCCGGAGGGCAGCAACGCATCTGCCTGCTTCACGGTTACGGTGTCGAGGAAGAGATAGACATACATCAGCAGCAGCGGCAGGCTGACGATGGTCAGCGCCGTTATGACAGGCCAGCTGCGGTAATTTGCCGAGGGCTGCGATCGTTCGGCCATGGTCAATCCTCGATCAAGGGCTTGGCGACAAGCGTGCCGTAGTTGAAAACGCGCAGATAGAGGAGCGACAGCGTCACGCCGATGACGACGAGCACCAAAGCCATGGCGGCACCCAAGCCGTATTCGAGGTTGCCGGCGTAGTTCCTCAGCGCAGTGTGATAGGCGGACAGCGCCCAGACCTCGGTCGCATTGCCCGGTCCGCCATTGGTGGCAAGCAGGATTTCATTGAAGGAGGCAAGCAGCGACAGCGTCTGGTAGCAGGTGACGAAGAGGATCGGCCAGCGCATCTGCGGCAGGATGATGTAGCGGATCTGCTGCCAGCGCGAGGCGCCGTCGACCTCGCTCGCATAGAACTGGCTCTTCGGAATGGCCTTCATCGCCGAGGAGAAGACCAGCATGCCCATCGAGGCGCCGATGAAGCCGTTGATCAACACAACGAAGAACCAGGCGTTGTAAGCGTTGTCGAGAAGGTAGTTCTTTGGCGGATAGCCGAATTTGCCCATCAGGATCGAAATGAACCCGGTGTCCCAGGCAAGCCACTTCCATAGCATGACATAGATGACGACGGGGGTGATGCGCGGCAGGAGCCAGATGCCGCGGAAGATCGAGGCCGGCGTCGGCGGCATGTAATGCGTCCAGATCGCCAGCAGCAGCGCATAGCCGACATTGAACAGCATCAGCACCAGCGCGACGTAGAGCACGGTATTCAAGAGCACGCGCGCCATGTCGGGTGAGGTGGTCATGCGCGAGAAATTGTCGGTCGTCCAGACCCAGCCGGTATAAGTGACCTTGGCGACCGTTTCCTTCTGCTCGGGTGTGAGTTTGAAACCCAGACTGTCCAGCGCCGAAAAGAGCTGCTCCTTGCTGTCGAAGCGGGTGTTGAGAACAGAGCGGTTGAACTGTTCGGAAATCTGTTTGACGTCGCGCGTCGAAGGCCGGTCGGCGAGCTCCTTGAGCATGCGCTCGACGTCGCGGCGTGCCGTGAACACCTCACCTGCATGTTTGGCGCGCAATTCCCCAGCAATCCCCGGCGCAAGCCCGAGTCCTTCGACGGCCTTGAGGCCCGCCTCGTCGATCGTGTAACGCGGTTCGGCCATCTCGGCGGCAATGTCCGGTATTGCCGATTTTAGCGCAATCAGCGAGTTGGGTGCGATCTGATAGACGCCGCCGGAAATACCGGTCGCCGTCGTCATGCTGGTCATCGAAAAGACCGCCGTCAGAACGACCGGCATCAGGAAGAAAAGAACGATCATGATCGCCGCAGGCGCGATCATCACCAGTCCGAGCGTTCTGGACGATTTCATGGAAGCCCCCTCGTCGCGGACCGACCGGGCAGCGCTGTCGCCGCCCGGAAGAGTGCTTCGATCTTAGCGGATGACGATCTTGTCGCCGAGCGTGCTCTTCAGCTCGCTCTCTGCATCACTGACCGCGGCGTCTACGGTCTTGGCGCCGGTCCAGGATGCTTCAAGGTTCTTCCACATGATGTTCCAATATTTGCCGAAATCGGAATTGTTCGGCATCGCATTGGCATGCGGCAGCAGGCGCTCGGTAGCTTCGCGGGTCCAGCGGTCGGCCGAATAGAATTCGACGGTGGATTCCGACTTGGAGATGCCGAGATGGGCCGATTTGACTGCATGCAGCGCGTTGATGCGTGGCTCGGAGGCGATCTTGACCAACTGGGCGGCGATCTCGGTGTCTTCCTGGTCGTGACCTGCGGTTAGCAGGTAGACGAGCGGATGGGTCAGCGTGTTGGCCTTGCCGCCTTCGCCGGCGGGGATCAGCGTGAAGATCACGTTGCCGAAGAAGTCCTTCAGGCCTTCCTGGTTGACGAGGCGAGCATAGTGCCAGGTGCCGCCGTCCCAGATGCCGGCCTTGCCGGTGGCGACTTCCTTCCACCACTGGTCGCCCGGCATGCCGATGTGGTTCTTCTTGGTAACACCGCTCTTCACGGCATCGGCGAAGAACTGATAGGTGCGGGTCATCGCGGCCTTGTCGAAAACGAGCTTGCCGCCTTCTTCCATCGTGCCGCCGAAGCTGGTGTAGAACTGCCAGTAATCAGGGCCGTTGCTGGTGCGCGGATAGAAACCATAGCCGGGCTGGACGAGGCCCTTGTCCTGCATCTTCTTGGCGTCTTCGAGCAGGTTCTTCATGGTGTACTTGCCGTCCTGGACGCTCTGCGGCAGCGCATCCAGATCGGCATCGCTGTAACCGATCGCCTTCATGTAAGGCTTCCAGAAGAACATCGGACGGGATTCGGCGTCCTGCGGGATACCGTAGACGGTGCCGTTATAGGACGCGATCTGCAACAGGTTTTCATAGATGTCACTGAGCGGCCAAGAGTCGAGATCGACATAATCCTCGATCGGAACGATCAGCCCGGCCTGCGACCAGGGTGCTATGTCTTCATGGCCGCTGACGACGATATTCGGAGCGGTCTTGGCTTCAGCGGCAAGGGTCAGCGCCTGCTTGAAGTCCTCCCAGGCCGAATAAGGCTTCTTTTCGACGGTGATCTTCAGGTCTTCGCCCTTGAGTGCGGCTTCACGCTGCAGCTGCTGGGCTGCGATCTCGATGGCGTCGAGGCGATAGACGTCGTTCGGGCCGGTGCCGCCGGCCCAGACGCTGATGTGAACGTCCTTGGCGAGCGCAATTGCAGAGGTCGACGCCAGGATGGCGGCTGCGACGGCAAGGGATTTCAGTGTCGGCAAAATAGTCATCTTCTTCGTCTCCCTAGAAGAGCAGTGTGAGGCCTCTTGACGGGTCAGCACTGCTGATGATGACCGCTCCGAAACCCCACGAAAACGTGGCGTATCCCGCTCTAGGGGTTGAACGTAACGGCCGAATGACAAAATTGAGCACGTGTGCAAAATTATTATGACGATGTCCGCGCGACTTGCAAGCGGCGGTTTTCGGCAGGCGTCTTTTACGCTTCAAATTGCGTATTTCCTGGGCTAGCATTGCGTCATGAGCCTTGAATCTGTCCGCGCCTTCCTCAGCGTCCACGCACCCGATATCGAAATCATCGAAACCGCCGAGAGCTCCTCGACGGTTGCGCTTGCCGCCGAAGCCCATGGCGTCGAGCCGGCCCAGATCGCCAAGACGATTTGCCTTCGCGTCGGCGAGCAGATGATGCTGGTCGTAGCCGGAGGCACGGCGCGGCTCGACAATCGTAAGTTCAAGGACACGTTTGGAGCCAAGGCGCGCATGCTCGATGCCGAAGAGGTTGCGGCCGTCACCGGCCATCCGGTCGGCGGCGTCTGCCCCTTCGGCCTGCCTTCACCGCTGCCCATCTATTGCGATATCTCATTGAAACGCTTCGATGAAGTTGTACCGGCGGCCGGCTCGACGAACTCGGCCGTGCGCATCGAAACCGGACGTCTGGCGGAGCTGACCGGCGCCAGTTGGGTCGACGTTTGCCAGTAACGCAGCTGAAGAGCTTCACACGCGGGAAAGACTACCTATATTAGGTCTCAACATGCCGTCACTGTGCATGACAGGAGATCAGGAATGCCGAGTGCTGTTTCGCGTTTTGCCAAGATCGCGGCCATTGCCGCTCTGACGAGCGCTACCGTTTTTGCTTCCCTTGACGATGCAGAAGCGCGCCGCGCCGGCAGCGGCGGTTTCGGAAGCCGCGGCACGCGCACTTTCCAGGCCCCGCCGGTCACCAGCACCGCACCTGGGGCCACAGCACCGATCGAACGGTCGATGACGCCGCGTTCGCAGACCACGGCACCCGCTACCGCGCAGCAGCCTCTCGGCGCCCAGCGCCCTGGCTTATTTGGCGGTTTCGGCCGTTCTATGATCGGCGGCCTGATTGCCGGCGGCCTTCTCGGCATGCTGCTCGGTCACGGTTTCGGCGGCGGCTTCGGCTTGCTCGGCATGTTGCTGCAGATCGCGCTGATCGGCGGCGCCGTCATGCTCGCCATGCGTTATTTCGCCAACCGCCGCCAGCCCTCCTACGGCGTCGGCGGCCAGAGCCAGTCCTATAACATGTCGCCCACGAATAAGTCGTCCTTCCAGATCCCAACGATCGGTTCGGGCGCCGGTTCCGGCCAGCCGTCTCGCAGCAATCGGCCGAGTGACGAGATCGGGCTAGCGCAGGCCGATCTCGATCAGTTCGAGGAACTGCTGACCCAAGTGCAGACCGCTTACGGCGCTGAGGATTACGGCACGCTGCGCCGGCTGACGACGCCGGAGGCGATGTCCTATCTTGCCGAGGAACTCGGCGAAAACGCTACCAACGGCGTGCGCAACCGCGTCTCCGACGTCAAGCTGCTGCAAGGCGATATCGCCGAAGCCTGGCGCGAAGACGGCCAGGAATTTGCGACGCTCGCCATGCGTTATTCCTCGGTTGACGCCATGGTCGAACGCGACAGCGGCCGTGTCGTTTCCGGCGACGACCGCCGTCCGAGTCTAAGCACCGAGGTTTGGACCTTCGTGCGTAAGTCCGGCGCCGACTGGAAGCTTGCGGCGATCCAGGGTGCGGAGGAGCGCGCCGCCTGAGGCGGCGCGTCACAGGAATTCTGTTCTAATTCACCGCCACCGGTTTGGAACGCATGCGGGAGACCGTCTCGCGTTCGGCCCGCTTGCAGCGCATCGGCGGCAGGCCGCGATCCATCAGGTCCATGTCTTCGAGCACCATGTCGCCCATCTTCTTGAAGGCGCTGTCGAGGGCGCCAGCCCTATGCGCCGAGCGGATGAAACCTTTCAGGCTCCGCACCGGATGATCGGGCGGCAGCGGCTCTTCAGGGTAGACGTCGCTCGCCGCGACGATATGGCCCGACGAGACGGCGGCCATCAGCGCATCGAAATTGACGACATCGGCGCGGCTGAGAAGGATGAAGGCCGCGCCTTTGCGCATGCTGGCAAAGGCCTCCGTGCTGAGAAATCCCTTGTTTTCGCTGGTGACGGCGGCGACGACGAAGACGAAATCGCTCTTCGTCAGGACATCGTCCAGGCTTGCCGGCTCGACGCCGTTTTCCTCGAGGATAGAGCGCGGCAGCCAGGGATCGAATACTCTGATGCGCGCCCTGAAGCCGGACAGGAGACGGCGCAGCGCCTTGCCAAGATCGCCGAAGCCGACGATGCCGATCTCGGAACCGGCGAGCAGCCGCGCACTCGAATTGCCCTCGCCGCCCCAGAGTTCGGTGCCCTGGCGGAAGGCGACGTCCGCATCGACGATATCGCGCGCCAAGGCCAGTGCGAAGCCGAGACCGATTTCGGCGACCGGCTCGGCAAAGACCTGGCCTGTCGTGACGACATGGATGCCGCGCTGGAAGAGCACGTCATAGGGCATGTTGTTGAGAAGATTGCTTTCGACATTGAGGATCGAGCGCAAGGCCGGCATACGTCCCAGCGTGTCCGTCGAAAGCGGCGGCTGGCCGATGATGTAGCGTGCCCTGCCCAGGATCTCGTCGCCGAGCCCGGCGATATTCTCGGGATCGGCCTCGACGATCTCGTATTTCGCACGCAGTTCAGCGCGCGCCTTGTCGCTGAAGATCAAATCGAGCGTGCGCGGTTCGGGCGCGCTGATCGCCAGCGGCCGTTCGGTATTCGTCATGGCGTCTCCTCCATCACGGCGGGTTGCGCCGTCTCTGCCGAACGATTGATAGCCCCTGTCGGAAACCGTTTCCAGCTCGATCTTGAGGTGCGGCGCGCTGAGGGACGCTATCGAAAGCGGCATCTGCCTATCAGATAAGCAGTTGAATTGGCTTGGTATTTCGTGGACTTTTCGTTGACGGCGTGAACTCTTTGAATTAGCGTGATTTGCGCGACTTGGAACCATGCCGGTGTTCGGCCGCCGCAGGATATTCGAAAACTCACGAGGGAAATGAGCAATGAAATCAGCAATCAAGAGCGGCCTGCTTGCCTTGGCTGCCGCAGCGCTTCCAACCGTCGCCTCCGCCCATCCCGCGATCGGCGAAGCTGCCGGCTTCAGCCATGGCTTTGCCCATCCGATGTCTGGCCTCGATCATGTCCTCGCCATGGTGATGGTCGGTGTTTTCGCATTTCAGCTCGGTGGCCGCGCCACCTGGCTCGTGCCGACGACCTTCGTTCTGGTGATGGCACTCGGTGGTGCTCTCGGCGTTGCCGGCATCAACGTTCCCTTCGTTGAAATTGGCATCGCGCTTTCCGTCGTCGTCCTCGGCGCCGTTGTTGCGCTCAACGTAAAGGCGCCGCTCGCCGCAGCACTCGGCATCGTCGGCCTCTTCGCCATCTTCCACGGTCACGCACATGGCTCCGAAATGCCGGAAAATTTCGCCGGTGCCGCTTATGCCGCGGGCTTCATGGCCGCGACGGCGCTGCTGCATGTCGCCGGTCTCGCCCTTGGTTACGTCATTGGCCGCGCCGGTGAACGCCAGGGCGTCTTCGTGACGCGCACGGCAGGTGGTATTGCCGCCATTGCTGGCGTCGGCATCCTGACCGGCTTGATCTAAGCCGGTCCGCATTCCTGAAACATGGACCGCAGCGATTGCAGGCCCTAACATCTCAATCCGACAGAACGCCCGGCATGCGTAACGCATTGCCGGGCGTTTCTGCGTCATCGCTACAAAGTGCTGTGGACTTGACCCAAGTCAAATCCAGCCACGTTGCGTCCGGCTATATCTAGCCCACGATCAACGAACGGACATCCAAATTGACGCAGGGCTGCCTTGCCGATTGCCGGCGAGACGCGAAAGTCGATATAGTGATTTCAGAAATTTCTGAAATCACAGACGCAACGGAAACGACCATGAACCTTCCGCCTCTCGTCCAGTCCTTCGTTCTCCATTTCGGCGAAATGGGATCGCGCTGGGGAATCAACCGCACCGTCGGCCAGATCTATGCCCTGCTCTTCGTTTCGCCCGCACCCGTCTGCGCGGAGGAGATCGCCGAGTCGCTCGGGATCTCGCGCTCCAATGTTTCGATGAGCCTGCGCGAACTGCAGGCCTGGAACCTTGTCATCCTGAAACACAAGCCGGACGACCGCCGCGATTTCTTCACCACGCCTGATGATGTCTGGCAGATATTGAGGACGCTTGCCGAGGAGCGAAAGAAGCGTGAAGTCGATCCGACGCTGTCGGTTCTGCGTGAGATCCTGATGCAGCGGCCGGCCAGCGACGCCGAGCGGCATGCGCAGCAACGGATGAGCGAGATGCACACGCTGATCGAGCAACTGACGCATTGGTATGAAGATGTAAAACAACTTGAAACAGAAAGGCTCGCAACGCTACTCTCGCTTGGCGCGAAAGTGACCAAGCTTCTGGAGGCCAAGGACCGAGTCGTTTCGCTCGGCCGTAGCCGCCGGCCATATTCTGCGAACAAGAGTTAGCGCCATGGGCACTGCGTTCTTCGACGCGAGACACAGACCTGAAGCTCCGCCGCTGCTGGATGGCAAAGCCGTGTCGCCCGACCGTGATGCGGCAAAAAGCGGGCTGCGCAGGGCGGCGATGCTGCAGGCGCTGGCCGCCGCCTTCTGGATTCCGCAGGCTGCATTGCTGGCGATCTCGGTCGGCCGCATCGCCGATGGCGGCGGACTGCATGACGTCGTCTGGCCCACACTCGGCATTCTCATTCTCGGAATTGCAAAAAGCTGTCTCGACGCGGCTGGCGGCCGCCTGGCTTTTCACGCTGCACGCGCCGAACTCAGCCGCAAGCGGCAGATCGCCGCCGCGGTACTTTCCATGTCGTCGCCCATCGATCGCAGCCGGCCTGCGTCGGGCAAAGCCGCGAGCGTCATTGGCGAGCAGGCCGAACTGATCGTGCCCTACCTCGCCCGTTTTCAGCCGGCGCGCATGAAGGCGAGCCTTGTGCCGCTCGTCATCCTTGCCTTCATCCTTCCGATCTCCTGGATTGCCGCGCTGGTTTTACTGTTTGCCGCGCCGCTGATCCCTATCTTCATGGCGCTGATCGGCTGGCGTGCTCAGGCGGCCAGCGAAAAACAGCTCGTCGCGACCGGCGGCCTCAATGGCTTCTTGCTTGATAGGCTGCGCGGACTGGCGACCATACGTGCGCTCGACGCAGTCGATGCAACGGCGCTACGCCTGCGGTCGGAGGCGGAGTCTCTGCGTACGCGCACCATGGCGGTGCTGAAGATCGCCTTTCTGTCGTCGGCGGTGCTCGAACTTTTCGCCGCACTCGGCGTGGCGATGATTGCCGTCTATGTCGGGTTCAGCCTGCTCGGCGAAATTCGCTTCGGCACTTGGGTAGGCCGGCTCGACCTGATCGAGGGACTGTTCATCCTGCTGCTTGCACCGGCCTTCTTCGAACCGCTGCGCGAACTCTCGGCCGTCTGGCATGACCGGGCGGCCGGCGAAGCGGCGCTGAAAGCCCTCGACTCACTCGCTGCCGGCGGCCTGTCCATCCAAGGAACAGCCGACGTTGCACCAGCGGTATCTGCCGTCGTCGAAGCGCCGGCTATCCGACTTGAGAATCTCGATTTCCGCTACGGCGCTGCCGAGCCGCTGATCCTCGACGGTTTCAACCTCGATATCGCAGCCGGCGAACATCTGGCGCTTCTCGGCACAAGCGGTTCCGGCAAGTCGACGCTGCTTTCGCTCATATCAGGCCTGGCACCCTGCACCGGCGGCCGTATCGTCATCGGCGGCATCGCGCTTGCGGATGACACCGCCGCCGCCTTGCGCGGCGACATGGCGTGGATCGGCCAGACGCCGCATATTTTCGCCGGCACCATATCAGGCAACATTGCGCTCGGCAGGCCCGGCATCTCACGCGGCGATGTGGCGGATGCGCTTGATGCCGCGAAACTCGAAAAGGTCGCCGCTGCCTATGGTAACCGGCCGCTTGGCGAAGGCGGGATTGGACTTTCCGGCGGCGAGGCACTGCGGCTGGCGATCGCGCGCGCCGCCTGCAATCCGCATCTCAGTATCATCCTGGCCGACGAGCCGACCGCGCATCTCGACGCTGCGACCGCCGCCGAGATCACCGAAAGCCTGATTGCGCTCTCCAGAGGTCGCACCTTGATCGTCGCGACCCACGATCCGCTGCTTGCCGCCCGCATGCACCGCACCGTGCGGGTGGATGTCGATATCGCCATCCGGGATCCCGACGTCATCATCCGGGAGGCCGCGGAATGAGCGGCTTTGCTGCAGACCTCAAACCGATCCTGCGCCTGTTCCTTGCTGAGCGCCGGCGTGCGCTGCTGCTCGGCGCAGTACTTTCGGCGGCGACGGTGACGGCCGGCATCGCCCTGCTCGGCCTGTCCGGCTGGTTCATCACCGCCACCTCGCTCGCCGGCCTTTCGGCCGCTGCCGCCATCACCTTCGACGTCTTTGCGCCCTCAGCCGGTATTCGCCTGCTCGCCATTGTCCGTACGGCCGCGCGCTACGGTGAAAGGCTTGCGACCCATGACGCAACGCTCAGTGTGCTCGCCGCCCTGCGCGAAAGGCTGTTTCGCGGCTTTGCCGAACCGGGTGCGGCTCGCGCCCTGTTGCATCGCCCCGCAAAGCTGCTCTTCCGGCTGACGGCCGATATCGATGCGCTCGATTCCCTCTACCTCCGTATCCTCGTGCCGGCTGCAGTCGCGATCGGCGCAGCACTTGCGGCAAGCATCGTGCTGGGGCTGATGCATCCCTTGTTCGGCCTGTGTTTCGGCCTCTTTCTCGCCACTGCCGGCCTCGGCCTGCCTGTGATTGCCGGCTGGGCGGCACGCAAGCATGCCCGCAGGCGCGCCGATGGCATCGAAGCGCTGCGGTCACGAACGATCGATCTTGTCGCCGGCCAGACCGATCTGTTGATGGCCGGCCGGCTTGCCGCGCAGCGAGAGGCCATCGCTGCGGCCGACCATTACGCCGCCCGCGCCGACGACCGGTTAAACTGCGTCGAGGCCGGCCTGACATTCGGTTTCGGCCTCGTTTCGCCCTTGCTACTGACGGCATCGCTGCTTGCCGTCGCGGCACTTGCGGAAACGAAGGCGATCACCGCCCCTGTCGCCGCGCTCGGCCTGCTCGTCGCTTTCGCCGCGACCGAACCGTTCGCAGCACTGCGCCGCGGCGCGCTGGAACTCGGCAGGACATTGCTTGCGGCAAGGCGTATCGCACCGCGGCTTGCCACAGTCGCAGCACAAGAGCCCTTGGCGGCGGCGCTGCCGGGATATGCTTTCTCGCTGACGCAGGTTTCCGCCTTCCATGAAAATTCCAATGCGCCGGCGCTCCAGGGCATCGAGCTCGCGCTTCAGCAGGGTGAACGACTGGCGGTCATCGGCAGCAGCGGCGCCGGCAAATCGAGCCTGCTTGCGGTGCTTTCCGGCGAATTGCCGGCAAGGGCGGGAAGCGTTGCCGCGGCAAGGGCAACCCTGCTGACGCAGCGGACGGAACTCTTCGAGGATAGTCTGCGCGGCAACCTGCTTCTTGCGAGCCCGGATGCGAGCGAGGTTCGTTTTCGCGAGGTGCTCGCCGCTGCCGGCCTGCTTGCCGATGTCGAGGCCATGCCGCGGGGGATCGATACGCCGCTCGGCGAAGGCGGCCTCGGCCTTTCGGGCGGCCAGTCGCGCCGGCTGGCGCTTGCCCGGCTCTTCCTGCGCGACACGCCGCTCTGGCTGCTCGACGAGCCGACCGAGGGCCTCGACGGCGTCACCGCCCGCGACGTGCTCAGCCGTCTGTCGGCCATGGCGACAGGCCGCTCGCTGGTGATCGCCACGCATATCCGCCGCGAGGCCGCGATTGCCGACCGCATCGCCGTCATCGAAGGCGGCCGCATCATAGAAGTTTCGCGCCGTGGAGAGGCGGCGTTCGAAAAGGCACTCCACCGGCTTCGGCCGGACTAGCGCGAGACCGCATGCCCTGAGCGCCGATCGGCGCTGAGGAACGCCTTGTACCCCGTGGGACCGTGGGAGAAAAACAATGGAACTAGATATCGTCGCGTTATCGCGCTTCCAATTCGCGCTGACGGCGCTTTACCACTTCCTGTTCGTGCCCTTGACGCTCGGCCTGTCCGTGCTCTTGGCGATCATGGAAACCGTCTATGTCATGACCGGCCGCCAGATCTGGCGGCAGATGACAAAATTCTGGGGCACGCTGTTCGGCATCAATTTCGTGCTCGGCGTCGCCACCGGCATCGTCATGGAATTCCAGTTCGGCATGAACTGGAGCTATTACAGCTATTATGTCGGCGACATCTTCGGCGCGCCGCTAGCGATCGAGGGCCTGATGGCCTTCTTCCTCGAGGCGACCTTCGTCGGTCTGTTCTTCTTCGGCTGGGACAAGCTGTCGAAAGTGGGGCATCTGGTCGCGACCTGGGCGGTGGCGCTTGGCTCGAACTTCTCGGCTCTCTGGATCCTGATTGCCAACGGCTGGATGCAGAACCCGGTGGGATCGGCGCTCAATCCGCAGACCATGCGCATGGAGATCACAAGCTTCTTCGACGTGGTCTTCAACCCCGTTGCCCAGGCGAAATTCGTCCACACTGTGTCGGCGGGCTATGTCTGCGCCTCGATCTTCGTGCTCGGTGTTTCTGCCTGGTATATAATCAAGGGCCGGCATATCGAACTTGCCAAGCGCTCGATGACGGTCGCCGCCTCCTTCGGCCTCGCTTCGGCGCTTTCGGTCGTCGTGCTTGGCGACGAGAGCGGTTATCTCGCCACCGAGAACCAGAAGATGAAGCTCGCCGCGATCGAGGGCATGTGGAAGACGGAACCGGCGCCGGCAGCCTTCACCGCCTTCGGCTTCCCTGATCAGGAGGCTCGCGAAACGCATTTTGCCGTGCACATTCCCTGGGTCATGGGTCTGATCGGCACGCGTTCGCTGACCACCGAAATCCCCGGCATCGACAAGCTCGAACAGCAGGCCGAAGCCCGGATCCGGGACGGCATCAAGGCTTACGACGCGCTGCTGCAGATCCGTTCGGCACCGGCACAGGACCAGGTTGCGCAGGAAGTGCGCAGCTCCTTCGAGGATCTCGGCCATGACCTCGGTTACGCTCTTCTGCTGAAGCGCTACGTCGACGATCCGCGCCAGGCGAGCGAAGAGCAGATCGTTCAGGCTGCGCGTGATACGATCCCCCACGTGCCGACGCTCTTCTGGTCCTTCCGCATCATGGTTGGTCTCGGTATTTTCTTCATCCTGCTGACCGCCACCTTCTTCTGGCTGTCGGCGCGGCGCCAGCTCGACAAATACCCGCTTCTTTTAAGGGTTGCCGTGTTCGCCATTCCGCTGCCTTGGGTCGCCATCGAATTCGGCTGGATCGTCGCCGAGTTCGGCCGCCAGCCCTGGGTGATCGAAGGTGTGCTGCCGACGGCCGCCGCCGTCTCCAGCCTCGGCGCAGGCACCGTGCTTCTGACCATCATCGGTTTTGCGGCACTCTACACGACGCTGATCGTGATCGAGATGGGCTTGATGATCAAGGCGATCAAGCAAGGACCTGAGCCGGACGACGAGCCGGAAGCTGTTCTGATTTCCGAAACCCTCGTCCCGGCCGCGGAGTGACCTGCCATGATCCTTCACGAACTCATCGACTATGAAACCCTGCGTCTCATCTGGTGGCTGCTGCTTGGCGTCCTGCTGATCGCTTTTGCGACGACCGGCGGCTTCGATCTCGGCGTCGGCACGCTTCTGCCTTTCGTTGCCAGGACCGATACGGAAAGGCGCGTGGCGATCAACACCATCGGCGCCACATGGGAGGGCAACCAGGTCTGGCTGATCCTCGGCGGCGGCGCCATCTTTGCTGCCTGGCCGCCGCTTTATGCGGTCTCCTTCTCAGGCTTCTATCTGGCGATGTTTGCGATCCTCTTCGCGCTCATCCTGCGCCCGGTCGGCTTCAAATATCGTTCGAAGCGGGAAAGCCCCCGCTGGCGCAGCGGCTGGGACTGGGCGCTCTTCATCGGCGGTTTCGTGCCGTCGCTGATCTTCGGCGTCGCAGTCGGCAACGTGCTGCAGGGCGTGCCCTTCCGCTTCGCCGACGATATGCGGATCTTTTATGAAGGTTCGTTCTTCGCCCTGCTCAACCCCTATGCGCTGCTCTGCGGCCTGCTTTCGGTCGCTATGCTGGCGATGCATGGTGCGGCCTGGCTGGTGCTGAAGGCGAGTGGTCCGGTGGCCGAACGAGCCAGACGCTATGGCAGCATCGCCGCCCTTGCCGTCATCGTGCTCTTCGCGCTCGGCGGCCTCTTCCTCTGGATCGGCGTCGGCGGCTATCGCATCACCAGCGATATCAGCCCGATTGGCCCTTCAAACCCGCTGTTGAAAACCGTGGTGCTGGAGAAGGGTGCATGGCTCACCAATTACGGTGCCCATTCGTGGATGATCCTTGCGCCCGTCCTCGGCTTCGTCGGCGCAGTTTTGGCCTTCATTGCCATGCGGGCAAGGCGCGAGATCATGACGCTGCTCTTCAGCAAACTCGCGATCTTCGGCATCATCTCGACGGTTGGCCTCTCGATGTTCCCGTTCATCCTGCCCTCCTCGCTCGATCCGCGATCGAGCCTGACGGTCTGGGATGCATCCTCCAGCCAAATGACGCTGTTCATCATGCTTGTCGTGACGGTCATTTTCCTGCCGATCATCTTTGCCTACACAGCCTGGGTCTACAAAGTCCTGTGGGGCAAGGTCGACGAGAAATCCATCACCGATAAAAATAGCCACGCTTACTAGAGCGATTCAGGAGAACCGCTCTAACCTTTTGTTTTTAGTAATTCCGGACGGAAAACCGCTTCGCACTTTTCCTGGAATTGCTCTGAGGGAGACCAAACGATGTGGTATTTTGCATGGATCCTCGGCCTGCCGCTGGCCGCAGCCTTCGCCGTCCTCAACGCCATGTGGTATGAGCTAATGGACGATGCGGCCAGGAAGAAAGCTTCCGAGCCGCGCAAGTAGAAAAGCAAAGGGCGCGGTTTAAACCGCGCCCTTTGCTGTTACGTCAGCCTTCCAGCCACTTCACCTGCTCGGGCGTCAGCTTGATGTCGAGTGCCGAGAGGCTGTCTTCCAGCTCGGCGACGGTGCGCGGCCCGATCAGCGGGATGACCGGGAAAGGCTGGGCGATCACATAGGCGAGCGCGATGTGGATCGGGTTGCGGCCGAGCTTGTTGGCGAGTTCGATGGCGCGGTCGCGGCGTCCGAAATTGCGTTCGGAGTACCAGACCCGGACGATCTCTTCATCATCGCGCTTGTCGCGGCCGGCACGGTCGGTGAAGAAGCCGCGGCCCTGGCTCGACCAGGCGAAGTTCGGGATCTGCTTCTCGTTCAACCATTTCTTCCAGTCGTCATCGGAAGCGGCAACGCAGCCGGCCCAGATCGGGTCGAGCATCTCGGCGAGCGAGAAGTTGTTGGAGAGTGCGGCCGGCGCCGTCTTGCCTGACTTTTCGGCATAGGCGATCGCCTCGTCGAAGCGCGCCCGCGACCAGTTCGAGCCGCCGAAGATGCCGCGAATGCGGCCGCGTTTGACCTCGGCATCCATGGCATCGACGAATTCGCCGACGGGTATGTCGGTATTGTCGCGATGCATGAAATAAATGTCGACATAATCGGTCTTCAGCCGGGCAAGCGACTGGTCGAGCTGCTTTGCGATCATATCCGGATAGCAGAGCGGCGAATGGGCGCCCTTGCCGATCAGCACGATCTCCTCGCGAGCCACCTTGCGGCTCGTGTGCCAGTCGCCGAAGATCGCCTCCGTCTTGCCGCCGCCGTAGACATAGGCCGTGTCGAAGGCATTGCCGCCGGCTTCGTAAAAGGCGTCGAGCGTCAACGAGGCAGAGGCGAAGTTCGGAAAGAACTCGAAGCCGAGCGTCACGACGGAAGCCGGCTTGGAAATGCCGGGAATTTGACGCTGCGGGACGGTATTGCCGCGCGCGATCGCGCCGCCGGCAATGTTTGCCGTGCGTTTACTGGCTTTCTCCACGCCGTATTCGAGGCCGACAGAGGCACGCCACTGGTCGAGCACACGCAGGTTTCCGATCGAATCCGCCCAGCTCATGCCGGGAGAGCTGAATTCGGTCTTGCCGGCGCGGATGGCATCGCCGGCCGCGTCCGCCTCGAAGGAATAGAGCCAGCGATCCTCCCTGAGTTCGACAGTTTCGCGGCTGCCGCCCTTGAAGATCTCGATCTTGCCGACGCCGCCCTTGTGGCCGGAGGCGAACCAGAAGTCCTGGACCTCGATCCGGCCTTCCGAGCCGATGATGCGCAGCACATTGTCCTGCTGCGCCATGATCGAGCAGGAGACTTCGGCGATGATCTCGTTCGGGAACTTGAGGACGGCCGATGCCCATTCATCGACACCGCTCTCTCCGAGGTGGGCGACGCCCGAGACCTTCTCCGGTTCGAGGAAGGCCTTGCCCTCCGCGGCGCCTGATATCAGTCTGGCCATCGAGACCGGATAACCGCCGACATCGAGAATGCCGCCACCGGCGGTGTCGTTGGCGAAAAGCCGGTGTTCCGGCTTATAGCTGCCCATGTTGAAGCCGAAGCTCGAGCGGATGATGCGAACGGTGCCGATGACGCCGCTTTTGACGAGTTCGACCAGCTTCTCCGTCTGCGGATGCACGCGGTACATGAAGGCCTCTCCGGCGAAGACGCCGGCTTTTTTCGCCTCGTAGTAAACGGCCTCGGCATCGTAGGCCGAAAGCGCGATCGGCTTTTCCACCAGGATGTGCTTGCCGGCACGTGCCGCCTTGATCGCCCATTCGGCATGGCCGGTGTGCGGGACGGCGATATAGATCGCATCGATCTCCTTATCGGAGAGCAACGCCTCGTAACCATCGACGATGCGGGCGCCGGGGAAACCTTCGGCAAGACCCGGCTTTGCAGGATTGCGGGTGGCGATCGCCACCAGTCTGCCGGTGCGCGAATGAGCGACGCCATCGGCAAAGGTGCGGGCGATGGTGCCGGGGCCGATGATGCCCCAGCGGATCGGTTGATCTGAAGTCATGGAAAATCCTCTTTCGTCTTTGTGTCTTTGGATTTTAGTTCAGCGAAGCCGCTTGCCGGCGCCGTCGAAAAGGAATGAGCGGTTGGCGGGAAGGCCGACTGTCAGCGTGTCGCGATTGCCGGCGACGCGCGATTCCGGCCGCTCGATGATCAGTTGCTCGGGGCCTATGGTGGCGTAGATGTAACTGGTATTGCCGAGGTGTTCGGCGACGTCGATGGTGACGGTGAGGTCGGCATCGCCCGTGCCCGCATCGACGAAATGTTCGGGACGGATGCCGAACGTCACTTTTGCGCCGGCTGCGATGGGATCGGCGACCGGCAGCGTCAGGCGGGTATTGGCGTCACTTTCCAGCCCGATCACCGCCCTGCCCGGCTGCGTCTCAACCACCACGGCCTTAAGAAAATTCATCTTCGGCGAGCCGACGAAGCCGGCGACGAACTGATTGGCGGGATCATCGTATAGGTCGAGCGGCGCGCCGATCTGCTCGATATTGCCGGCGCGCAGCACGACGATCCTGTCGGCGAGCGTCATCGCTTCCGTCTGGTCGTGGGTGACGTAGATCATCGTCGTGCCGAGCTTCTTGTGCAGTCTTGATATTTCGACGCGCATCTGCACGCGCAGTTCGGCGTCGAGGTTCGACAATGGTTCGTCGAACAGGAAGACCTGTGGTTCGCGGACGATGGCGCGGCCGATCGCGACGCGCTGGCGCTGGCCGCCGGAAAGCTGCTTCGGCCGACGCTTCATCAGCTCGGTGATCTGCAGGATCTCTGCGACATGGCGCACGCGCCGCTCGGTGTCGGCCTTCGGATTGCCGTTCATGCGCAGGCCGAAGCTCAAATTTTCCTCGACGGTCAGGTGCGGATAGAGCGCATAGGACTGGAAGACCATGGCAATGCCGCGATCGGCCGGCTCCACGTCGTTGACGACCCTGCCGCCGATCTGAAGCTCGCCTGATGTAATGTCCTCGAGGCCGGCGATCATCCTGAGCAGCGTGGACTTGCCGCAGCCGGAAGGTCCGACGAAGACGACGAATTCGCCGTCCTTCACCTCCAGATTGGCGCCGTGGATGATCTCAAAGCCGCCGAAGCGCTTGACGATGTTGCTGAGTGAAAGCTCTGCCATGCAGCCTCCCGATTATTTGCCCGATTATTTGATTGCGCCGGCCGCGATGCCGGCGATGAAATGGCGTTGAAGAGCCACGAAGATGACGAGGATCGGCGCCGTCAGGAGCACCGCGCCGGCCATGATGCCGCCCCAGGAGACCTTGGTGAGGCCGATCAGCGTTCCCAGTGCCACCGGCGCCGTCATCATTCCCGGTTTGGAATTGATCAGCAGGGGCCAGAGGTAGTTGTTCCAGGAGGCGAGGAAGAGGATGATCGCCAGTGCGGCCATGGTCGGGCGCGCCAGCGGCAGGGCGATGCGCAGGAAGATCTGCCATTCCTTGACGCCCTCGACGCGGGCGGCATCGAAAAGCTCGCCCGGCATCATCGAGAAGGACTGCCGCATGAACAGCACGCCGAGCGAATTGAACAGCGGCGGCACGATCAGCGCCACCCAGGTGTTTGCCAGTTTGAATTCGCGTGCCACCATGATGAATTGCGGGATGACGACCACCGAAAACGGCAGCGTGATCGTGCCGAGGATGATGGCGATGACGATGGAACGGCCGACGAAACGGTAACGCGCCAGCGCCCAGCCCGCCATCGAGGTCAGCATCACCGAGAGCACGGTGTAGATGACCGCGACGCCGATCGAGATCAGCATCGCGCCGATGAAATCGGTATCGGCCTGCAGGTTCTTGAAATTCTCGACGAAGTTGGTCGATGGCCAGAGCACGATGTCAGGGCTGAAGATGCCGTTGTCGGGCATGGTCGAGAAGACGAACATCATCCAGAGCGGAAACAGCCAGATTATCGCAAGCGGCGCCAGCGCGGCATGCAGCGCGATCTGGCGCAGCAGAAGAGATTGCGATTTGGATCTCATTTCGGATCCCTCCCGACCCAGAGATTGAGAAGCGAGATCACCACGGCAAGGGCTGCTATCGTATAGGCGATCGCCGAGGCATAACCGAAGTTCAGCGAGGTGAAGCCCTGGCGGTAGAGCAGCAGACCGAGGGTCTCCGTGCCGCCGCCCGGGCCACCGCGATAGGTGATGAGGTAGGGCTCGGTGAACAGCTGCATGGTGCCGATCACCGAAAGTACCACGCAGAAGAGGATGATCGGTTTCAGAAGCGGCAGGGTGATGTGAAAGAATTGCTGCGTCTTGCTCACCCGGTCGAGAGTTGCCGCCTCGTAAACGTCCTCGGGGATCGACTGCAGTCCGGCAAGGAGGATGATGGCGTTATAGCCCGCCCAGCGCCATGTGACGGCGATGATCAACACCGCCATTGCCGCATTCGCATTGTCGAACCAGGAAACCGGACTGAAGCCGATGGCTGAAATCATTTTGTTGATGATGCCGAAATCGAGACTGAACATCAGCCGGAACACTGCGGCATAGGCGACCTCGCCGACGACCACGGGGGCAAAGAAGGCGAAGCGGAAGAGCGGGCGCGCTTTCAGCAGCGGTGAATTGAGCAGCACCGCCATCACGGTTGCAAGCGCGATCATGATGGGCACCTGGATCACCAGGATGATGAGCGTATTGTAGAGAGCGTTGTAGAAGGCCGGGTCATAGAAGAGCCGGCCCCAATTGGCCTGGAAACTATATTTCCACGGGTTAATGCGCGTGTTCTGAAAGGAGATCAGGAACGAATTGATGATTGGCCAGAGCCAGAAGGTGGCAAAGACCAGCAGATAGGGGGCGAGGAACGCATAGGCGCTCCGGGTTCTGAACGGCATCAAGCCTCCTCCTCACGAACGAATGACCGGCCGCTTTGCAAGCCGGGGGAAAGCCGGGCGCCTGAAGCGCCCGGCATCGTCATTCATTGCGCGATCGGAAGGCCGGTCGCTGAAGCGATCTGCTTGGCGGCATCGTCGAGAGCCGCCTTCGCATCGGGATAGCCGCCAGAGAAGAACTTCGTCTGCGTCGCCTTGTAGATGGCGTCGGCATCGCTCTGGAAGGCGGTGCCGCGGCTCGGTACGATCTTCGGCAGCGTCGCCAGGATATCGGCCCAGACCTTCTGGCCGCCCCAATAGGGCTGCGCCTCACTGACGAAGGGATCTTTCTCGGCCGAAAGCAGCGACGGGACCAGACCGAACTCCTTCAGCATGGTGATCTGACCCTCATCCGTGCCGAGGGCGTAGTTCACGAATTTCCAGGCGGCTTCCTTATTCGCGGACGTCGCCGAAATGGCGAGCGACGAACCGCCGAGATTGGCGGCATGGGGCCCGTCGGCCGTCAGGCTCGGCATTCTGTAGACACCCCACTTGCCCTTGAGATCGGGAGAGGTCGAGCGCACGGTGCCCTCATACCAGCCGCCATACATCTGGCTTGCAGCCTTGCCGGCAGTATCGGCCTGGATTTTCTCTTCCCAGTTGGCCGCGGTCAGCGTACCGGCATCCTTCATCTCCTTCACCTTTTGCAGCGTGGCAACGCAGGCCGGCTGGTTGATGGTGATATTCTGGCCGTCGGTCGAGTAATAGCCGCAACCCTGTTCGTTGGCGATCATGCGAAACCATTCGCTGTCGCCGTTGAAGTCGGCCTGGGCCATAACCACGCCGGGATTGGCGGCGGAAATCTTCTTGCCGGCAGCGATGAAATCGTCCCAGGTGCTGATGGTGCTCGGATCGACGCCGGCCTTTTCGTAGAGGTCGCGGCGGTAAAAGACGGCGACAGGGCCGGAATCCCACGGCATGGCGTAGGCGACGTCGCCGACCTCGAGCTCGGTGCGCTTGAATTCGGGGAATTTCGCCTGGATCTCGGGCGTATAGCCGAGCTCCTTCAGATTGGCGAAGCAATCCGGGAAACGGCTCCAGAAGATTTCAGCCTCGAAGTTTTCGATGCTGACGATATCAGGCAAGCCATCGCCACCGGCAGCGCAGGCAGCGAGCGTCTTGTCGAAGACCTGGCCGTTTCCAAGATCCTCCACCGTGATTTTGATATCGGGAAACTGTTTGTTGAAGCCTGCGAGTGTGGACTTCAGCCCTGATGCGGCCGTATTCCAGCTCCAGATGGTGAGATTGGCCGACTGCGCGAATGCGGAGCCGGAAGCAAGCACTGCGACAGCTGCGGTCGCAGCGAGAAGTTTGAAGCGCATTGAAAATCCTCCCTTTTCAATTGCCGATCTTTCACGAACGCGGTTAGACTATCTGTAAGGGAGCGGGTGTCTCCTAAAAAGGGAACATGAATTTGGCGGAAAGTAAGGTCGGCACACGTGCAATCTATCAGCCCGGCGCGAGCAGCATCGAGGGTTTGCCGACAGCGCTGCAGATGTTTCATGCCCATCCGCCTGTTATGGCCATGCCGCACTGGCACGCACAGGTCGAGGTCAACTACGTGATGCGCGGCACCGTGCACTACCGGATGAGCGACCACGAATTCCGGCTGAACGCCGGCGAAATGTGCCTCTTCTGGGGTGGTCAGCCACATCAGATGGACGAATCCTCGGATGATTCGCTCTATGCCGGCGCCCATCTGCCGCTCGTCTATTTCTTCCGGCTGCGCCTGCCGATCAGCGTTTCCAGCCGGTTGATGAAGGGCGAGACGCTGCTGACCTCGGCAACGGATGCCGCCGACAGGGAGAACTTCACCCGCTGGTTCCGCTATGCCAACTCAGGCGATCCCGCCAAGGCCCAGCACGCCGTCGACGAGCTGCTGCTGCGCATCGAACGGATCGCGCTCGAACCCTATTCGATGACGTCGCAGACGGCCATCAATCTCGACGGCGATCACCCGTATCCGCATTCCTCGCGCAGCGTCGCGCGCATGTGCGATTTCATCGCCGCCAATTTCCTGCACGACATCGATTCGGTCGATATCGCCCGCGCCGCTGACCTGCATCCGAAATATGCGATGAACCTGTTCAAGCGATCGACCGGCATGACGCTCAGCAAATATGTGACGCTGCTGCGGCTGTCGCGCGCCCAGGCGATGCTGATGAGCGAGGGCGCCAACGTGCTGCAAGTGGCGATGGACAGCGGCTTCGGCTCGATCAGCGCCTTCAACAAGTCCTTCCGCCACATCGCCGGCATGTCACCATCGGACTTCCGCCGTGATATCCGGCTGGTGACGACGGTCCCGGCCGGTGCTTTCCGGAACTAGCTCAGGGCCAGCCGCAATTCGGCGTTCTGTGCGTCTGCCTGCGACTTGTTTTTCACTGGGCAAAAATGAATCAGCGCCTAAGACGGCGGCAGAATACGCACATTTTCTGTGCAAGTGCATGCACTATTGCATTTACCAGGGAATTGGTGCCATCGCACTCTCAATAAAATCAATGATTTATAATTTGGCACGCACTTTGCTTCGATAGTTGCAGAGTTGGTGGCTAGGGTTCCGGCGTCGCAAGGCGTGGCTGGTCCGAGAGCTACCACCGGCAGGGGAGACATCCCGCCGGGTGCACGGCGGGACAAAAGCCCGGGAGACCTCGTAAGCCAAGGGATTGGCGGCACGATGGTCATTGCCGATCCCTTTTGAAGAAAAGCAAAAGGGGAATTTCAATGCAGACTTTTTCGAAGATCCTATCCATTACCGCACTGACGGCGTCCCTGGCGCTGGGACTCGGCTCCATCGCCAAGGCCGAACAGAAGACCGATTTCAAGGTCGCCTGGTCGATCTATGTCGGCTGGATGCCCTGGGGTTATGCCGCTGATCACGGCATCGTCAAGAAATGGGCCGACAAATACGGCATCAAGATCGAGGTGACGCAGTTCAACGACTACGTCGAATCGATGAACCAATATACCGCCGGCGCCTTCGACGCCGTGACGCTGACCAATATGGACGGTCTGTCGATCCCGGCTGCCGGCGGCGTCGATACGACGGCCGTGATTGTCGGCGACTTTTCGAACGGCAATGATGCCGTCATCCTCAAGGACAAGGCGAGCCTGGCCGACATCAAGGGACAGAACGTCAATCTCGTCGAATTTTCCGTCTCGCACTACCTGCTCGCCCGAGCGCTCGAAAGCATCAAGCTGACCGAGCGCGACGTGAAAGTGGTCAACACCTCCGACGCCGATATGGTCGCCGCCTACAAGACGGCTGACGTGACCGCGGTTGTCACCTGGAACCCGCTGGTCTCGACCATTCTCGAGGATCCCACGGCCAAGAAGGTCTTCGACAGCTCGCAGGTGCCGGGCGAGATCATCGACCTGATGGTCGCCAATTCAGGCGTGCTGAAGGACAATCCGAATTTCGGCAAGGCGCTCGCCGGCATCTGGTATGAAACCGCAGCACTGCTGACTGCCGACAGTGCCAACGGCAAGGCCGCCCGCGAGGCGATGGGCCAGGCATCGGGCACCGATCTCAAGGGCTTCGAATCCCAGCTTGCGGCCACCAAGCTGTTTGCCAAGCCGGCCGATGCCGTTGCCTTCACTTCGTCGGGCAGCCTACCGAAGACAATGGATCTTGTCCGCAACTTCCTGTTCGAGAAGGGCCTGCTCGGCAATGGCGCGCCGTCGGCCGATGTCATCGGCATCGAAATGCCTGATGGCAAGATCCTCGGTGACAGCGGCAACGTCAAGCTGCGCTTCACCGAGACCTACATGAAGGCAGCCGCCGACGGTTCGCTCTAAGCGATCTTAAAGCAGCGGTGCGGCTTTGACCGTACCGCCCAACCTTCATCAGTGGAGCTTTCCTCATGCGCTGGATCAACACCAGGCCGAGCCGGGGCGCGCAACTTGCCTTGACGCTGTTGCCCTTCGTGCTGCTGATCGTTGCCTACACTTTCGGCTCGGCGGCTCGGCTGGCGGAAAATGCCAATGACAAGCTGCTACCCGGTCTTGCCGGTTTTGCCGATGCGATCGATCGCCTGGCCTTCATCGCCGATTCGCGCACCGGCCAATACTTGCTCTGGTCCGATACCGGCGCGAGCCTGATGCGCCTGTTTGCCGGCCTTGGTATCTCCACGATCACCGCGCTCGTCATCGGCATGCTGATCGGCATGCTGCCGTATCTCCGAGCCCTGCTCTCGCCCTTCGTCGCCGTCATCTCGATGGTGCCGCCGCTGGCGCTGCTGCCGATCCTTTTCATCGCCATGGGGCTTGGCGAAGCCTCGAAGATCGCGCTGATCGCCATTGGCGTTGCGCCGACGATGATCCGCGACCTTGCGCTGAAGGCGCTGGAGCTGCCGCGCGAACAGATCGTCAAGGCTGAAACGCTCGGCGGCTCCTCCTGGCAGATCGGCCTTCGTGTCGTGCTGCCGCAGATCCTGCCGCGGCTGATCACCTGCCTCAGGCTTCAGCTCGGGCCTGCCTGGCTGTTCCTGATCGCCGCCGAAGCGATCTCGTCGGATTCCGGTCTCGGCTACCGCATCTTCCTCGTCCGCCGCTATCTCTCGATGGACGTCATCTTTCCCTATGTCGTCTGGATCACGCTGCTCGCCGTGGTCATGAATTATATCCTCGATCGCATCCGCATCGCCGTCTTCCCCTGGTCGGAGCTGGAGAAGCAGGCATGAGCGAACTGGTGATCGAAAAGGTCTGGAAAGAGTATGGCGACCAGATCGTACTCGAAGATGTGTCGCTGACCGTCGCTTCGCGCGCCTTCGTCGCCCTTGTCGGCCCGTCCGGCTGCGGCAAGTCGACGTTCCTGCGCATGCTGCTCGGCCAGGAGCGGCCAACGCGAGGGACCATACTGCTGGACGGCAAAGCGCTGCCGCAGGAGCCAGGGCCGGATCGCGGCGTCGTCTTCCAGCGCTATTCCGTCTTCCCGCATCTGACCGTACTCGGCAATGTGCTGCTTGGGCGGGAACTCTCGGCGTCTCGCTATAAAGCCAAGCTTTTCGGCGCAGCCCGTCGCAACGCCATCGACGAAGCGCGGCGACTGATCGGCGAGGTCGGCCTTTCCGGCGCCGAGGACAAATATCCGGCGCAACTGTCAGGCGGCATGCAGCAGCGCCTGGCGCTGGCGCAGGCGCTGATCATGAAGCCGAAGGTGCTGCTGCTCGACGAGCCCTTCGGTGCGCTCGATCCCGGCATCCGCGCCGAGATCCACACATTGATGAAGCGGCTCTGGCACGAAACGCAGATGACCGTCGTCATGGTGACACATGACATGCGCGAAGCCTTCACGCTAGCGACGCGGGTCGTCGCCTTCGAGCGCAAGCGTGACCGCCCGGAGGAAAAGGAGCGCTACGGCGCGACGATCACCAAGGATATTTCGATCTGGCCGCCGAGGCTCGCCGGCGCGCCCTCCATCTTCAGCCCCGACCGGGACGGCCCGGTCATTTCTCTGGGCCTTCGCCGGGACGACCCGGCTTCCAGTCCGTCAGGAGAAAAACCATGATGCATGTCAGACGTTCGCCCGAGGAAATCGCTGCCAACCGGCAGCGTTACGAGGAACATCAGAAGAAGGGGCTGGAATTTGCGCCGAAGGCCTTGCCGGCGCCGAGCCCCCTTCCCGCCCCCGCAATCGATGCGGCTGCGATCATCCATCAGGAAACCATCCCGGGCGGCTGGCACTGGTCGACGGCGCTGAAGCGCGGCGAAGCGCTCCGCATTGATCAGGCCGAAGGCGGATCGACCGTGGCGCTCGTCGCCTGGAACGCCGCTGACACGAGCGAACGGCTCAATCTCGTCGATACGGTCAAGGTGCAGTGGACGACCGCCCTCGGCAAAGGCCGCGTCATCTTCTCAGACATGGGCCGGGTGATGTTTTCGCTGATCGAGGATAGCTCCGGCGCCCACGACTGCCTCATGGGCGGCTCGACGGCAGCTTCGAACGCTGCAAAATATCCCGGCGTCAAGACCCGCAACACCCGCGACAATCTCGTGCTCGTTGCCGGCAAGCTTGGTCTCACCAGGCGCGATATTCCCGCAATTCTCAATCTCTTCGCTCCCGTCCGCGTCGACGATGACGGTGGCTTCCACTGGCGCGGCAAACTCTCCAATAGCGGCGACTATGCCGAACTGCGCGCCGAAATGGACATGATTGTCGGCCTTTCCAATTGCCCGCATCCGCTCGATCCCGACCCGGTCTATGCGCCGAAGCCGGTGATCGTCACGCGCTTTCGCGCGCCCGTACCCGCAGTCGACGACCTCTCGCGCACGGCGACCGCCGAAGCCCTTCGCGGCTTCGAGAACAACGCCTCGATGCTGGCCTGAGGGAGGATGACGATGACCGATTTCATCAAGACTTCAGCTTCGCGCAGCCTCGAAAATGCCGTGCAGGAACATTTCATCCCGGCCGAAGCGCCGTGGTCCGGCATCGTGCGCAAGGGTCAGACCATCCGCATCGAGGACAGCTACGGCCAACAGGCAATCGATACGCTGTTTTATCGTGCCGATGACTTTGCCGAGCGTTATTCCAGCCAGGATACGATGCGGACGCAAGGTGGCGCCTATATCGGCACCGGCACGAAGATCATTTCGAACGAGGGCAACGTCATGCTGATCATGACGGCCGACAGCTGCGGCCGCCACGATACGTCGGCCGGCGCCTGCTCCTGCGAGAGCAACACGGTGCGCTTTGGCCACGGCACCAAATACCTGCATGCCTGCCGCGACAATTTCGTGCTCGAGGTGACTAAACACGGCATGAGCAAGCGCGACATCGTGCCGAACATCAATTTCTTCATGAACGTGCCGATCAAGCCGAACGGCGAGATGACCATCGTCGACGGCATTTCTGCGTCTGGCGACTATGTCGAACTGGTGGCGGAGATGGACGTGCTCTGCGTCATCTCCAATTGCCCGCAGATCAACAATCCCTGCAACGGTTTCGATCCGACGCCGATCCGGGTGCTGATCTGGGACGGCGAGGACTGATCGATGTTCACCAAAGTCCTTATCGCCAATCGCGGTGAAATCGCCGTCCGCGTCATCCGCACATTGAAGCGGATGGGCATTGCCTCGGTTGCCGTCTATTCCGATGCCGACCGGTTCTCGAAGCCGGCGCTGACCGCTGATGAGGCCGTCCGCCTCGGCCCGGCGCCTGCTTCCGAAAGTTATCTTGACGTCGATGCCGTCATTGCTGCCTGCAAGGCGACGGGCGCTGAGGCCGTGCACCCAGGCTACGGCTTCCTCTCGGAGAATATCGGTTTTGCCGAGCGGCTCGCCGCTGAAGGCATCGCCTTCATCGGCCCGCGGCCGGAGCATCTGTCCGCCTTCGGCCTGAAGCATACGGCGCGCGAATTGGCGAAAGCCAGCGGCGTGCCGCTGCTGCCCGGCACCCATCTCTTGCAGAGCGTCGACGAGGCGCTTTCGGCCGCAGAAACCGTCGGTTATCCCGTCATGTTGAAAAGCACGGCCGGCGGCGGCGGCATCGGCATGCAGCTCTGCGCCGATGCGGCAGGCCTCAAGGCTTCCTTCGAAAGCGTGCAGCGGACCGCGCGCGCCAGCTTCGGGGATGCGCGCGTCTACATCGAGCGATTCGTTGCCGAAGCGCGCCATGTCGAGGTGCAGATCTTCGGCGACGGCAAGGGCGGAGTGATTGCGCTCGGCGAACGTGACTGCTCGCTGCAGCGGCGGAACCAGAAGGTCGTCGAGGAGACGCCTGCTCCTGGCCTTTCCGGGGAGACAAGGGCGCAGCTGCACAAGGCTGCGATCGATTTGGGAAGCTCGGTCTCCTATGAATCGGCCGGCACCGTCGAATTCATCTATGATCCCCAGCGCGAGGAATTCTATTTCCTCGAGGTCAATACCCGTCTTCAGGTCGAGCATCCGGTGACGGAGGCCGTCTTCGGCATCGACCTCGTCGAATGGATGATCCGGCAGGCGGCCGGCGAGGACGTGCTCTCGGATGCTAAGGCCCTGACGCCGAAGGGTGCGGCGATCGAGATGCGTGTTTATGCCGAGATGCCGCATGCCGATTTCCGCCCGAGTGCCGGCCTTTTGACCGAGGTCATTTTTCCGGAAAGCGCCCGCGTCGACGGCTGGATCGAGACGGGAACCGAGGTCACGCCCTTCTATGACCCGATGCTTGCCAAGCTGATCGTAGCGGCGGAAGACCGGCCGGCGGCGATCGAGAAGCTGAAGACAGCGCTCGCCGAAACGTCGATATCAGGCATCGAGACCAATCTCGATTACTTGAGAACGATCGCCGCTTCCGAATTGCTGGCCAGCGCCAAGGTGGCAACGACGGCTCTACGCGACTTCGCCTTCGTTCCCGATGTCGTCGAGGTCCTCGCGCCCGGCGCGCAGTCAAGCATCCAGGAACTGCCGGGCCGGCTCGGCCTCTGGCATGTCGGCGTGCCGCCGAGCGGGCCGATGGACGAGCGCTCCTTCCGCCATGCCAACCGGCTGGTCGGCAATGACGATGTGACGGCAGCACTCGAACTGACCGTTTCCGGTCCGACATTGCGGTTCTATGCCGACCAGACGATCGCGCTTGCCGGCGCCCGGATGCCTATGACATGCGACGGCGCAAGATTGCCGCATGACACCCCGGTATTGATCCGCGCCGGTCAGGTTCTGTCGATCGGTACGATCGAAGGGCCGGGGCAGCGCGCCTATCTCGCGGTCGCCGGTGGTTTTGCCGCTCCCGTTGTGCTCGGCTCGCGCGCGACTTTCGGCCTTGGCCAATTCGGCGGCAACGCCACCGGCACCCTGAAGACAGGGCATGTGCTGCACTTTGCCCGCCAAGTACCGGCCGAACCGGTGAGGCCAGCGACGGAGGCAGCCGTCTTGACGCGTGAATGGGATGTCGGCGTGGTCTACGGTCCGCACGGGGCGCCCGATTTCTTTCAGGATAGCGATATCGAGACGCTGTTTTCGACCGCCTACGAGGTGCATTTCAACAGCGCCCGCACCGGCGTTCGCCTCATCGGTCCCGCCCCGGTTTGGGCACGTAGCGACGGCGGTGAGGCGGGGCTGCATCCCTCCAACCTGCACGATAATGCCTATGCGATCGGGGCGATCGATTTCACCGGCGATATGCCGATCATTCTCGGTCCCGACGGTCCGAGCCTTGGCGGCTTCGTTTGCCCTGCAGTGATTGCCCGCGACGAGCAGTGGAAGATGGGCCAGTTCAAGCCCGGCGACCGTATCCGTTTTCATGCAGTCATGCGGCCGGGAGACCCGATCGCCGGCCCGGCGGTCCGGCGGCCCTCGGAAGAAGCAGGTTCGCCGATCCTCGGCATCAGCGAGGATGGCCCGGTTTCTGTCGTTTATCGCCGCCAGGGCGACGACAATCTGCTTGTCGAATATGGGCCGATGACGCTTGATATCGCCCTGCGGCTCCGGGTGCACCTGCTGATGCAGGCGGTCATCGAGGCCCACCTTCCCGGCGTCGTTGACCTCACCCCCGGCATCCGTTCCCTGCAGATTCATTACGACGGTACGCAGTTGACGCGCCGGCGGCTGCTGGGATTGCTCTCCGAGATCGAGGCGACGCTTCCGGCAGCCCAGGAGGTCACGGTGCCGAGCCGCATCGTGCATCTGCCGCTTTCCTGGAACGATCCGGATGCGGAGCTCGCGATGCGCAAATATCAGGAGCTCGTGCGCCCGAACGCGCCCTGGTGCCCGTCGAACATCGAGTTCATCCGCCGCATCAACGGTCTTCCCGACGAACAGGCCGTCCGCGATATCGTCTTTGATGCAAGCTACCTGGTGCTCGGTCTCGGCGATGTCTATCTTGGCGCGCCGGTTGCGACCCCGACCGATCCGCGCCATCGCCTCGTGACGACCAAGTATAATCCCGCCCGCACCTGGACTCCTGAGAACGCCGTCGGCATCGGCGGCGCCTATATGTGCATCTACGGCATGGAAGGACCGGGCGGCTACCAGCTCTTCGGCCGTACCATCCAGGTCTGGAACACCTGGCGGGAGACGCCGGCCTTTGCCAGGGGCAAACCCTGGCTGCTGAACTTCTTCGACCAGATCCGTTTCTTCCCTGTTAGTAACCAGGAACTGACGGAGGCGCGCGCCGCCTTCCCGCACGGCGGCTATCCGATCCGGATCGAGGAGACGGAATTCTCCTATGCTGCCTACGAGAAGGAATTGCAGGCGAATTCGGCGTCGATCGGCCGTTTCAAGGCAACGCAGCAGGCCGCCTTCGATACTGAGCGCCAGCGCTGGAAGGAAGCCGGGCTCGATAGCTTCGTCACCGACGAAGGCGCGGGCGAAAGCCCGGATGGGGATATTCCCGTCGGCTGCTTCGGTGTTGCCAGCGCCGTACCCGGCAATATCTGGAAATTGCTGGTCGAGCCGGGTGCCTCGGTTGCGGCCGGCGATACACTCGCCATCATCGAATCGATGAAGATGGAAATCAACGTCACCGCCCATGCGGCAGGTCGCGTCCGCGATCTGCGTGCCGGGCCGGGAAGAAACGTCAAAGCCGGCGATATCATCGTCGTTCTGGAGGAATGCTGACATGCTGCCGACCATCCTCGATCTCTCAAGCCTTCGCGCCGCCTATCAATCCGGCCTGACGCCGCTCGACGCCATCGAAGAGGTGATCGCCCGCCGCGCCGCCTCGAAAGACCCGGCAACCTTCATCACGCCGGTGCCGGATGAGGAGCTGCGCGCTGCCGCAAAAGCGCTGATGACACGCGCGCCTGAGGCAAACAGCCTGCCGCTCTGGGGCGTTCCCTTCGCCGTCAAAGACAATATCGATGCCGCCGGCCTGCCGACGACCGCGGCCTGCCCGGCCTATGAGTATCGGCCGGAAGCCGACTCCACCGTCGTTGCCCGGTTGAAGGCGGCTGGCGCCATCATCATCGGCAAGACCAATCTCGACCAGTTCGCGACCGGCCTCAACGGCACGCGCTCGCCCTATGGCGCGCCGCGTTCGGTCTTCGATGCGGCCTATATCTCCGGCGGATCGAGCTCCGGATCATCAGTCACGGTCGCCTCGGGCCTTGCCGCCTTCGCACTCGGTACCGATACGGCCGGCTCCGGCCGCGTGCCGGCTGCCTTCAACAATCTGGTCGGCATCAAGCCGACGCCGGGCCTTCTGCCGAACACCGGCGCCGTGCCTGCCTGCAAGAGCGTCGACTGCATCACGATCTTTGCCGCGACCGTCGGCGACGGTGTTGCGATCCGCAAGGTCGCCGAGGGCTTCGATGCCGCCGATCCTTTCTCGCGTCGCGCCAAACCGGCGACCCTGCCTGTGTCGAGGTTGCGCATTGGCGTCCTGACCGATGCCGAACGGGAATTCTTCGGCGACAAGGAGGTGGAGGCGCTCTACGATCAGGCGATCGAACGCGCCAAAGCGCTCGGTGCGACCATCGTGCCTTTCGATTACGCGCCATTCCGCGAGGCGGCCGCCCTTCTCTATGACGGGCCTTGGGTCGCCGAACGTCTGGCGGCAGTCGAAGATTTCCTCGCCACGAACGCGGCTGATTTCGACCCGACGGTCAGAGGGATTATCGAAGGCGCCAAGGGCAAGACGGCGGTCGAGGCTTTCAACGGCCGATACCGGCTGGAAGAATTGCGTCGCAAGACCGAGGCCGAATGGGAAAAGGCCGACGTGCTTCTGCTGCCGACCGCACCGACCACCTACACCGTTGCGGACATGCTGGCCAATCCCGTCGTGCTCAACGGCCGCCTCGGCCGCTACACCAATTTCGTCAACCTGCTCGATTGCGCAGCGATTGCCGTTCCGGCCGGCTTCGGCAAAGACGGCCTGCCGGGCGGCGTCACCGTCATCGCACCGGCCTTCACCGACGATGCCCTGGCCCCACTTGCCGATGCGCTGCACCGCGCAGCAAGCTCCGGCATGGGCATCGACCGGCAGGCCGCGATCCCCGAAGCAAGCCGTGTTGTGCCTGGCGATGACGGTTTCATCGAAATCGCGGTCGTCGGTGCGCATCTGACCGGCATGCCGCTCAATCACGAACTGGCAGGCGCAGGCGGGCGTCTGGTCAAGACCTGCCGCACATCAGGCGATTATCGCCTCTTCGTCTTACCCAATACCACGCCGCCGAAACCGGGGCTGCTGCGCGAACCCGGCCACAAGGGTCAGGGGCTGGAGGTCGAGGTCTGGGCACTGCCGGCCGATGCTTTCGGCAGGTTCGTCCAGAAGATTCCGGCACCCCTCGGCATCGGTAAGCTGACGCTCGAAGATGGCTCCAGCGTCTCCGGCTTCGTCTGCGAGGCCCATGCGGTGAAAGGTGCCGAGGAAATCACCGCACTTGGCGGCTGGCGCAACTATATCAGCGCCAAGCTGGCGAGCTGAGGAGAGCCTAACATGGCAACAAAACTCGCCCAGTGCCTGATCGATCTGCTGCGGGACGGTCTGACCGCCCGCAGCGAAGCGATCGGCAGCACCTGTGTCAGCCCTGGCGGTTCTGAGAGCGTTCGGCAAGCTCGACGATAATTCCGTCGGGGTCGCGAACGAAGGCGATCTTGTTCAGCATCTCGGAGTGGACAGCGAAGCGCGGCCGCTCCTTGATCTCGACGCCCGCCTGTTCAAGGCGGGCGAAGGTCTCTTCGACATTGTCGAAATTGAAGGTGAGGTGGCGGACGCCGGCCGTATCGTCAGGCACGTCGACCGCCCTCGACGCGCTGCCGGGCGGCGCAAAGACCTCCAGCATGCCGCCGCCTGCATCGAGGAACGCGACCTGCATGCCATTCGCCATCGTCTTGCGCAGCACCAGGCTGAGGCCGAGCAGGCCACAGTAGAAATCGACGGTGCGGTCCATGTCGCCGACCGTCATGCCGACATGCTCGAAGGATTTCAGCATGGGAGAGCCCTTCCCGGTTCAGACGGTCGCCGCAGCCCGCCATTCCCCTGCCGGAAGCCAGGAGCGATAGAGCGGATGATCGGCGGCGATCGGCATCGGTGTCGGTTGTCCGGTTCGCTGCGAGAAATAGGCGGCCGTTACCAGTTCCAGCGAATTGCGGGCATCCTGCAGCGTCACCGGTGGGTCGGTGTCCTCGACGATCGCCTTGTGGAAGAGCTCGAACTGACGGGTGTAGCCATCCTCGCCAGGCACATAGCCAGCGAGCACTTCGTCGATCCGCGCCTGATGTTCCTCTGTCCCGGCGACGAACGTCCACGGATCACGGCCCATCGTATAGGGTTCGATGATGCTTTCGGCGACGAGGTCGTTGAAGCAGAAGCGCAGCCGCGAGATCTCCTTGCGCGAACCCAGCGTCATCGACAGCGTCGCCAGCGAGCCATTCTGCATCTTCACCGAAAGGGCTGCCGTATCCTCGACCTCGATCGGATTGACCAGTGTCGCCCCATAGGAAAACACCTCGGCGCAGGGGCCATGCACATAGTTCAGCATGTCATGGGCGTGGATGGCGTGGCCGAGAAGGCCACCGCCGAGTTCGCTCGCCCATTTGCCGCGCCACGGCACGGCATAATAATCCGGCCCGCGCCACCAATGGGTTTCGATCGTCGTCAAAAACGGCTTGCCGGCCAGGCCACGTTCGATCAGCAGCTTCAGCTTCTGCAGGCCGGAACCATAGCGATACTGGAAGATCGGCATCAGCTTCCTGCCGGGGTAACGATCGAGGATGCGCCCCATCTCGTCGACCTCGGCGATCGAGCCGAAGAGCGGCTTCTCGCAGATCACGTGCTTGCCTGACTCGATACCCTTGCGGCAGAGTTCGAAATGCGAACTCGGCGGCGTCGAAATGTCGATGATGTCGAGATCGTCACGGGCAAACAGCGCATCCGCATCCTGCGTGTATTCGCCAATGCCGTACTCCTCGCACAGCGCCTTGCCGCGTTCCTCGTCGAGCGAGCAGAGCACGGGGACTTCGAAAAGCTCCTTGTTCCACCCGAAGCCGGCCAGATGCCGCGCAGCGATGCCTGCGCCGATGACGCCGACGCGCAATTTCCTGGTCATGATATCCTCCTCAGCGAGCGCCGATGCGCGCGGCTTTCGTCTGGGCTTCGAGCGAAAGGCGGCAGACTTCAAAAACGTGATCCTGGGTCATCGCCGTCTGTGTGCGGTTGCCGACGTCGGCGGTGAAAGCGTCGAAATAGTCGAGTTTTTCGCCGCTGCAATCGATATGGGTCATTTCCTTGCCGTTGACCAGGAAGAGGTGATCCTTGCCCGGCCGGCCGGCGATATCGATATATTTGCGCAGTTCGATGTAGCCTTCGGTGCCGAGGATGGTCAGGCGCCCGTCCCCCCAGGTCGGCAGCGCCTCCGGCGTGAACCAGTCGACACGGACATAGCCCGCCGCCTTGTCGGAGCGCAGAAGCACCTCGCCGAAATCTTCGAAGGCGGGCTTGTCAGGCATGCCGAAATTGCCGATCGAGCTTGCGATGACTTCGCCTGTGGTCGAGCCGGTGTAGAACAGGAACTGGTCGACCTGGTGTGAAGCGATATCGACGATGATGCCGCCGAAGGCTTCGGGATCGAAGAACCAGTCCGGCCGGGTCGGCAGTTGCAGCCGGTGTGGACCGACGCCGAGCGTCTGGATCACCTTGCCGATCGCGCCTTCGGCGACGAGCTTGCCGGCCTTGACGGCGGAGCGGACGCAGTGGCGCTCGGAAAAGCAGATCGAGAAGATCTTGCCGGTCTCGGCAACGGTACGCCTGACGTCCTCAAGTTGGGCGAAGGTCGTCACGCCCGGCTTGTCGGTCATCACGTCCTTGCCCGACCTCATTGCGCGGATGGCAAGCCCGGCACGATCACGCGGAATCGCGGAAATGCAGATGACATCGATCGACGGATCGTCGAACAGCTTTTGCCTGTCGATCTGCGGCGCGTCAGGATAGGTCTTCTCGAAGGCCTCGCGCAGTGCCGGCACCGAGGTCTGCGGGCAATAGCCGACGAACTCGCCGCCTGCGGCCAGCAACCCCTTTACGTGATCGAATGTGTGCCCATGGTCGATTCCGACGACGGCAAATCTCAACATCGCTGCAATATCCTCCTGGGATTTTCGTGTGGCCGCGTGACGCCAGCCTCCTCCATGTCGGGCAAAACAGATAACGAAAGCCGCCTCCTGTCAAGGCGAGATGAGGGGGCAAACCGACCATGTTGCAAATTAAACATATGAAATATAACGACTAATTTGTATCTAAATAGTTATTTTGTAGGTTTTTACGCTTGGTCTTTCGACAACGGGCCACGGCTTGAACCGATCGGGCGAAAGTCTTTTTTTGCCCGACGCATCTTGCCCCATCTCCGTGAATGTGATCGATTTCGGCCGCCGCCGGGGTGGAGGGCGGCAACACCCCGCAATGTTTTGAAGAGCGCTCCCCGCTCGCCTGTGACGGAAGATCACCATGTCTCAACCTCTGCTCGATGCCGCCGCTTCGGATGGTCTTTTTGTCGGCCGCGCCTGGAATCCCGAGGTTGCCGGGCCAAGCATCGTGACGCTTCGAGAGGAGGAGCTGGTCGACATCACCTCGCGCGAGGCGCCGACACTGAGCGCGCTGCTCGAGCGACAGGACGCTGCTGGTTTCGTGCGCGCTGCGAGCGGCAAGGCGATCGGCTCGTTGCAGGATATCGCCGCCAACAGCACCGGCACGCCGGATGAAGCGCGTCCCTATCTCCTGGCGCCCGTCGACCTTCAGGCAGTGAAGGCCTGCGGCGTCACCTTTGCGCAGTCGATGATCGAGCGCGTCATCGAGGAGAAGGCGGCCGGCAGTCCGGAGCGTGCCGCCTCGATCCGCGAGCGCGTCAGCACGCTGATCGGTGGCAGCCTCACCAATCTGAAGGCCGGTTCGCCGGAGGCTGCCAAAGTCAAGCAGGCACTGATCGACGAAGGCATGTGGTCGCAATATCTTGAGGTCGGTATCGGGCCGGACGCCGAAGTCTTCACCAAGTCACCGGTGCTCTCCTCCGTCGGCTGGGGTGCGGATGTCGGCCTGCATCCGATCTCGACCTGGAACAATCCCGAGCCGGAAATCGTGCTCGCGGTCAACAGCCGCGGCGAAATCACGGGCGCGACGCTCGGCAACGACGTCAACCTGCGCGACGTCGAGGGCCGCTCGGCGCTGCTGCTCGGCAAGGCCAAGGATAACAACGCCTCCTGCTCCATCGGTCCTTTCATCCGCTTGTTCGATGCCGGCTACAGCCTCGATGATGTACGCAAGGCTGAACTCGACCTGAAGGTGTCAGGCCAGGACGGCTTCGTGATGCACGGCAAGAGTTCGATGTCGCAGATCAGTCGCGATCCGACCGATCTCGTCAAGCAGACGGTCGGCGCCCATCATCAATATCCCGACGGTTTCATGCTTTTCCTCGGCACGCTGTTTGCGCCGACGCAGGACCGCGACGCGCCGAAGCAAGGCTTTACGCACAAGATCGGCGATGTCGTCGAGATTTCCTCGGCAGGCCTTGGCGCGCTCATCAACACCGTGCGGCTTTCCACCGAATGCCCACCCTGGACCTTCGGCATTTCGGCGCTGATGAGCAACCTCGCAAAGCGCGGCCTGCTCTAACCTTTTGTTTGACGCGATTCCGAAAAAACCGCGTCGTACTTTTCCGGGAATTGTTGCAGCCTACTGGTTTCTCCGCCTGCCCTCAAGCAGATCGAGGACGGAGTTTGCCGCCTCGAGAACGTTTGTCCCCGGGCCGAACACGGCTGCAACGCCGTGTTCGTGCAGGAATTCATAGTCCTGGCGGGGGATGACGCCGCCGCAGACGACGATGATATCGCCACCGCCCTGTTCCCTCAGCCTGTCGATCAGTTGCGGTAGCAGCGTCCTGTGACCGGCCGCCAGCGACGAGACGCCGACGACGTTGACCTTTTCGCTGAGCGCGACACCGGCAGCTTCCTCCGGTGTCTGGAACAGGGGACCGGCAAGCACGTCGAAGCCGATATCGCCGAAGGCCGAGGCGATCACCTTGGCGCCTCGGTCGTGTCCGTCCTGACCGAGCTTGGCGACCATGATCTTCGGCCGGTGCCCCATGGCTTCAGTCACCTCAGTCATGCGGGTCTTGAGCACGGCGAGTTCCGGCTCGTTTGCATACGCCTCGCCGTAGACGCCCTTGATGACTTCAGGGGTCGCGGCATGATCGCCGAAGGCATCGCGCATGGCGTCCGATATTTCGCCGACCGTGGCACGGGCTCGGGCCGCCGCGATGGCGGCTTCCAGCAGGTTGCCCTTGCCGCTCTGTGCGATCTCTACCAGGGCCGCCAGGGTCTCGCGCACGGCTCCGCCATCGCGGCGCCGCTTCGTTTCTTCGATACGTCTGATCTGCGCTTTGCGCACCGCGCTGTTGTCGATCTCCAGAATGTCGATCGGCTGTTCGTTGTCGAGCCTGTAGCGGTTGACGCCGACGATGACCTCCTCGCCCTTGTCGACGGCTGCCTGGCGGCGTGCGGCCGCTTCCTCGATCAGCCGTTTCGGCAGGCCATCGGCCACGGCCTTGGTCATGCCTCCCAGTGCCTCGACCTCTTCCATCAACGCCCAGGCCTTGTCGGCGAGCTCGGCCGTCAGGCTTTCGACATAGTAGGAGCCCGCCAGCGGATCGACGACCTTGGTGACGCCGGTCTCGTGCTGCAGGATGAGCTGGGTGTTGCGGGCGATACGAGAGGAGAACTCAGTCGGCAGCGCAATCGCTTCGTCGAAGGAATTGGTATGTAACGACTGCGTGCCGCCGAGCACGGCCGACATCGCCTCGAAGGCGGTGCGGATGATGTTGTTATAAGGGTCCTGCTCCTGCAAGGAGACGCCGGAGGTCTGGCAATGGGTGCGCAGCATCAGCGAGGACTGTTTCTTCGGATGAAACCCTTCCATGATCCGCGTCCAGAGCAGGCGGGCGGCGCGCAGCTTGGCGGCTTCCATGAAGAAGTTCATGCCGATGGCGAAGAAGAAGGAGAGCCTGCCGGCGAACTCGTCGACGCTCAGGCCTTTGGCGATGGCGGCGCGGACATATTCGCGGCCGTCGGCCAGCGTGAAGGCCAGTTCCTGCACCAGTGTCGCGCCGGCTTCCTGCATGTGGTAGCCGGAGATCGAGATGGAGTTGAACTTCGGCATCTCGCGGGCGGTATAGTCGATGATGTCGGCAACGATCCGCATCGAGGGTTCCGGCGGATAGATATAGGTGTTGCGGACCATGAACTCCTTGAGGATGTCATTCTGAATGGTGCCAGAAAGGTCGGCTCGCGAAACACCCTGCTCCTCGCCCGCCACGATGAAGGAGGCAAGGATCGGGATGACGGCACCGTTCATGGTCATCGACACCGACATTTCACCCAGCGGAATGCCGTCGAACAGGATCTTCATATCCTCGACGCTGTCGATTGCCACACCCGCCTTGCCGACATCACCCTCGACGCGCGGATGATCGCTGTCATAACCGCGGTGGGTGGCAAGATCGAAGGCGACCGACAGGCCCTTCTGGCCGGCCGCCAGATTGCGCCGATAGAAGGCGTTCGATTCCTCTGCCGTCGAGAAGCCGGCATATTGGCGGATCGTCCAAGGCCGGCCGGCATACATCGTCGCCCGCGGGCCGCGGGTGAAAGGCGAAAAACCAGGAAGCGAACCAAGGTGCCCGGCGCCGTCAAGATCCTCGGCCGTATAGAGCGGCTTGACGGCAATGCCTTCCGGCGTCTGCCAGGTCAGCTTCTCGGGCGAGGCGCGCAGTTCCTTTTGCGCAAGCTCCGCCCAATCCGACAGCGTCTTCTTCGTCATGCGGTTCCTCCGGCTTTTTTCATCCCCACCCTACCATTTCACCGGCCTCTCGTGCGATAGAGCCCGAACAGGATGATTTTAGGCCGAGCCGGCCTAAAATCTGAATCCTGTTCTATATTATATAGTTAGAGCATGATGTCGCCCGAAAACCACTCACACTTTTCGGCATCATGCTCCAGGATAATTAATGCGGCAAATCCTTGATTTCTATTGCCGGCTTTGGGAACCGCCTCATGAAGACAATGCAGATCTATGCCTTCGACATGAACTGCGTCGGGCACATCAACCACGGCCTGTGGACGCATCCGCGCGACCGCTCAGCGCATTATACCGATCTCGACTACTGGACGGAGCTTGCCAAGACCGCCGAACGCGGCAAGCTGGACGGCATCTTCCTGGCCGATATCGTCGGTGTCTATGATGTCTACAAGGGCAGCCCGGCACCGGTGATCGAGGCGGGCGCGCAGATCCCGGTCAATGATCCGCTGATCCCGGTTTCGGCGATGGCCTATGTCACCAAACATCTGGGTTTTGGCGTGACCGTCAACACTACCTACGAGCCACCCTTCCTGTTGGCGCGGCGCATGTCGACGCTCGACCACCTGACCAAGGGACGGATCGGATGGAACATCGTCACCGGTTATCTCGACAGCGCCGCCCGCAGCATGGGTTTCGACAAGCTGCCGGAACATGATGCGCGCTACGACGCAGCCGAAGAATATCTCGAAATTCTCTATAAGCTCTGGGAAGGCAGCTGGGACGACGATGCGGTGGTGCGCGACAAGGCAGGCGGTGTCTATGCCGACCCCTCCAGAGTGCGCTCTGTCCGTCACGACGGCAAATATTACCGGATGGAAGGCATCCATCTCTCAGAACCCTCGCCGCAGCGCACGCCCCTGCTCTTCCAGGCCGGCGCCTCGGCACGCGGGCAGGACTTTGCCGCCCGCCACGCCGAATGCGTCTTCATTGCCGGGCCGAATCCCAAGGCGGCCAAGCCGACCGTCGATGCGCTGCGGGCGAAGGCGGAGGAATTCGGCCGCGGCGCGGATGCATTGAAGATCCTGAGCCTGATCACCGTCGTCGTCGGTCGGACGGAGAAGGAAGCCCAGGACAAGCTCGAGGACTATCGCCGCCATGCGAGCGTCGAGGCCTCGCTTGCGCATTATTCCGCTTCGACAGGTGTCGATTTTTCGAAGTATGGATTGGACGACGTCATCGACCAGAGCTCGACCAATGCCAATCAATCCGCACTTGCGGCCATTACGAAACAGGCGGCGAAGCCGGTGACGCTGCGTGAGATCATCGACCAGACGATACTCGGCAGCCGGATGAAACCGGTGGTCGGCTCGCCCGAACAGATCGCCGATCATCTCACGACATGGATCGAAGAGGGTGACATCGACGGCTTCAATCTGTCGCGGACAGTGGCGCCGGAAAGCCTGCGCGATTTCGTCAATCTGGTCGTGCCGGTGCTGCAGGAGCGCGGCGTCTTCAAGGCGGACTATGCTGCAGGACCCTTGCGGCAGAAGCTTTTCGGCGGCGGGAACGGCAGGTTGCCGGCTGCTCATCCCGCCGCCCAGTTCCGGCGTTGATTTATCGGTGGTCCAGCCCGGCAACCAGCTTGTCGCCAAGCCACTGGATGCCGCAGACGAGCACGATGAGGACGGCCACTACCGCGATCATCACGCTGGTTTCGAAACGCTGATAGCCGTAGCGGATGGCGAGATCGCCGAGGCCGCCGGCGCCGATCGCGCCCGCCATGGCCGAGGCGCCGATCAGCGTCACCAGGGTGACGGTGAAACCAGCGACGATTCCTGGCAGCGCTTCAGGCACCAGCACCTCGCGGATGATCGTCCAGCGGTTGCCGCCCATGGCGCGCACGGCGTCGATCAACCCGCGGTCGACCTCGCGCAGCGATACTTCGGCGATACGGGCGTAATAGGGCGTTGCGGCGATGGCGAGCGGCACGATGGCCGCCCAGGTGCCGAGCGCGGTGCCGACGATCAGCCGCGTCAGCGGGATCAGCGCCACCAGCAGGATGATGAAAGGCACTGAACGAAAGCCGTTGATGACTGCGCCGAGGACGCGATTGATCCACAGGCTTTCGGCGATGCCGCCGCGCGCCGTCGCGACCAGTGCCAGGCCGAGCGGCAGGCCGGCGACGAGCGAGATCACTCCCGAGGCGAGGGTCATCAGGATCGTCTCCCAAAGGGAGCGAACAAGCAGTTCAAGCATGATCGGTGTCATAACCAAGCACCTCCACCCGGGCGGACCGGGCCGTCAGGAATTGTTCGACCTTTCCGGCAAGCGCCGGGTCGCGTGCGGGAACGGCGATGAAGAACCGCGCCACCGGCTGGTTCTGGATATGGTCGATGCCGCCATGGACGAGGCGGAAGGAATGCGGCAAAGCTGCCGAGAGTTCGGCAAACAGCGCGCCCTGCGCCTGCGGCCCGGCGAGATCGACGCTGAGGATCGCTTCGCTGCCCGCCGTCGCTGACAGCCGGCCGGCGATATGCTCAGGAAGCTGCGGGCGGATGCCGCAAAGCAGGCTCCCGGTGATTTCAGCCTGCGGATTGGCGAAGACCGACCAGACCTGCCCTTCCTCGACGATCCGCCCGGCATCGATGACCGCGACGCGATCGGCAATGCCGCGGACCACTTCCATCTCGTGGGTGATCAGCAGAATGGTCAGTCCGAGCTTACGGTTGATGTCCTTCAGCAATGCCAGGATCGACCGGGTCGTTTCCGGATCGAGCGCCGATGTCGCCTCGTCGGACAACAGCAGTGCCGGGCGTGCCGCCAGCGCCCGGGCGATGCCGACGCGTTGCTTCTGGCCGCCGGATAGCGATACGGGATAAGCCTTCGCCTTGTCTGCAAGGCCGACGAGTTCGAGCAGCTCATGCGCCCGTTTCAGGCGCTCGCTCTTTGCAAGACCCTCGATCTTCAGCGGCAGCGCGACGTTTTCTTCGACGGTTTTGGCAGAAAGCAGATTGAAATGCTGGAAGATCATGCCGATGCGGCGGCGCAGCGGCTGCAGGTCCCGTTCTGAAAGTCCGGTGATGTCTCGGCCCTCGATGAGGACCTCGCCGCTATCGGCGCGCTCCAGGCCGTTCAGGCAGCGGATCAGCGTCGATTTGCCGGCGCCGCTGCGGCCGATGATACCGAGGATCTCGCCTCTCTTCACCGTCAGCGAAATGCCATCGAGGGCTGCAGTGGTTCCGAACCGTCGCTTCAAGTCGGTCAGTCTCACCACCTCTTCGGAAGCCGCCGCTTGCGACTGCGCCTCGATCGCCGTGGTGGAAACAAGGGAATTCATGTGGTTTTCCTTACAAACACTGAAGGCGGTCCGGGCAGAGAACGCCCGGACCGCCTTTCGGCAGGCCTTAGAGCCTTTCCGGGTTAGATTGAAGCATTCTGCCGGAGCAGGTTTTCGTCAGGGCAAAGGCGATTGGCGACGGGCATACCTCTTGGTACGTCCGAGCCGATCGCCTTTGCCCTGGCGCAAAGATGCCCGGCCCTTCGGGTTGGCTGAAACGGGCCGCCTGATCGACCGGCCGGCTTGGCCGTAGAGCTTGGCTACGACGCGCGCCGGCCGGTCGACCATCCGACTCCGTTTGAGCCAACAGAATGCTTCAATCTAACCCGGAAAGGCTCTAACCCCAGCCCTGCCTCGGATCAATAGGCGCTGAGACCGGTGCCCTTGTAGACCTTGTCGAATTCGGCCTTGACGGTGTCGTTCTGATAAGAAGACACAAGCGTCTTGACCCATTCGGCATCCTTGTTGTCGTCCTTGACGGCGATGAAGTTGCGGTATGGATTATCAGCGATCGGCTCCTGGGCAATGCGTTCGGCCGGCGAAAGACCGCTCTTCAGCGCCCAGTCGGTGTTGACGATACCGGCATCCAGATCGTCGATCGAACGGCCGACGATGCCGGCGTCGAGTTCCTTGATCTCGATCTTCTTTGGATTGTCGGTGACGTCGGCGACGGTGGCGAGAATACCGGTGCCGTCCTTCAGTTTGATCAGGCCTTCGCTCTGGAGAACGCGCAGTGCGCGTCCTTCGTTCGAGGGATCGTTCGGCACGCCGATGACGGCACCTTCCGGGATCTCGGCGACGGACTTGTATTTCTTGGTGTAAAGGCCGATCGGCCAGACCCCGGTATAACCGACGCGAACGATGTGATAGCCGTGCTGCTGGATCTGGTTGTCGAGATAGGGCTGGTGCTGGAAGGCGTTGGCATCGACTTCGCCGCGCTCCAGCGCTTCATTCGGCTGGGTGTAGTCGTTGAAGATGACGGTCTCGATCTTGAGACCCTTCTTGCCCGCCTCGCTTGCGACCACGCGCCAAATATCCTCCTCCTCGCCGGCCATGATGCCGACCTTGATCGACTTATCCTCGGCATGGGAAGGCGCGGGTGCGGCAAAGGAAAAGACTGCGGCCGCGGAAATGGCGACGGCGGCAAGAGCCGCCCGGCGCGAAAGGTGGAAGCCGTGAAGATTTTTGTTCTTGGTCATTGTATATCCCGTCTGACTGAAAGAGGCCGAACGCCCCGAGCGGGCCGATCATGGCAAATGCGCAGATCGCGAGCGAAGCACGAATGTCTGATGTGGAGCAAGGCCCGGAAAAACTCTTGCCCTGCCATCGATATCGGCAGGATAAATTTCCACCAAATTTATGGATTAATTGGGGCTCGAGAGCATGCTCCAAAAATGAAAACGGCGCCTTCGTGGCGCCGTTTCAAGCTTATCCCGACGCTCTTTACTCGGCAGCGATCAGCGCCTGATTCCGGCTGGGAAAGAACGCCTCGAGCTCGCCGATGACTTCCCCGATTCGCTTGGAAAGTGGATCGGATGAGACGCGGTAATCGGTGAAGTCGCGGTCGGACGCGTAAACCGCGGTCGGCAGCGTGTGCGACATGAAAAAACCGAAGAGCGGGCGGAGCTGGTGCTCGACCATCAGCGCATGACGGTCGCCGCCGCCGGTTGCGGTGATGACGATCGGCTTGGCGCGCAGTTCATGCGGATCGATTAGGTCGATCAGGTGCTTGAAGAGACCGGGATAGCTGCCCTTGTAGGTCGGAGCGCCGATGACAAGTACGTCGGCATTGACGATGTCGTCGATCACTTCCCTGGCGCGACTGTCGAGATCGTCACGGCGCAGCGCCTGGCCAAGCGAGGGGCCGACATCGGTCAGATCGTAGATGGTGTTGTCGAAGCCGTATTTCTCAGCGGCGAGACCGGCAACGTTTTCGACAAGCGCAAAGGTCTTCGAGGGGCGGTTGAAGCTACCCGCAAGGCCGACCAGTTTGTGAGCAGACATGCCATTTCCTTCCAATATCGTGCCGAGATCGACGTCACTATTCTCACGAATATTATCTATAAAAATAGTGGATTAAAGGAATGGTGATCCCTCTTCCCCATAGGAGGAGAAAAATACGTTCGGGCCTGTGGGCGAAGGCGACGTGCGAAACTGCATGATGAACCGGGCCGGAGTGTCGGTGACATTCCGGCTCGATCGATGGCGATGTCGCCTCAGACTGGTTTCTGCTTGGGAATACGCGGCAGGAAGACCGTGAGGAGACCGAGCAGCGGCAGGTAGGAGCAGATGCGGTAGACGAAATCGATGCCATGGGTGTCGGCGAAACTGCCGAGCAGGGCTGCACCAAGCCCCCCTGCCCCGAATGCGAAGCCGAAGAAGACCCCGGCAATCAGCCCGACGCGGCCGGGCACCAGTTCCTGCGCGAAGACGACGATTGCAGAGAAGGCCGAAGCGAAGATCAGGCCGATGACGACGCTGAGCACACCCGTCCAGAAGAGGTTGGCATAGGGAAGCAGGAGCGCGAAGGGAATGACGCCGAGGATCGAGAACCAGATGACAAAACGGGCACCGAAGCGGTCACCGATCGGCCCGCCAAGGAAGGTGCCGACGGCGACCGAACCGAGGAACAGGAAGAGCATCAGCTGTGCCTGCTGCACGCTGAGCTCGAACTTGTCGATGACATAGAAGGTGAAGTAGCTCGATACGCTGGCCATGTAGACATTCTTCGTTGCCGTCAGCAGCACGAGGATGAGCAGCGCCCAGACGACCCTGTTCTGCGGCAGCGGCAGGGTCCGGCTTACCGCCGGCTTGCTGGCATTCTGGCGCCTGTGGCTGATGTACCAGTTACCGACCCAGCTCAGCACGACCATGCCGACCATGGCGATGGCGGCGAACCATGAGACGCTGTGCTGACCGAGCGGCAGCACGATGAAGGCGGCAAGCAGCGGACCGATCGCCTGGCCGGCATTGCCGCCGACCTGGAAGAAGGATTGCGCGAAACCGTGGCGGCCGCCAGAGGCAAGACGGGCAACACGCGAAGATTCCGGGTGGAAGACCGCCGAGCCGAAGCCGATCAGGCTTGCGGCAACCAGCAGCAGGGCGAAGCTGCCGGCATTGCCGAGCAGAATGAGCCCGCAAAAGGTGCTGGCCATGCCGACGGGCAGCGAATAGGGCATCGGCCAGCGGTCGGTGACGATGCCGACCAGCGGCTGCAGCAGTGAAGCCGTGACCTGGAACGTCATGGTAAGGAGGCCGATCTGCACGAAATCGAGATCGTAGTTCGCCTTGAACAGCGGATAGAGTGAGGCGAGCAGCGACTGCATGATGTCGTTCAACATGTGGCAGAAGCTGACCGCCATCAGAATAGACATGGTTGTTTTTTCGAAACGAGGCGCGCTCTCGGCAACGGTTGCCATCAATACTTCTCCTGCACAGGCACGGCCGGTGCCGTGCCACGTCGCTATTATTCGATGGATTTTCGGGCGATCGGGGCTGGGAAGACTCTCGTGCGGCGGTCGCTGAAGAGCATTTAACGCAAGCCGGGACGCAACTACAGCCCAGTTTTATCCTAATCGGTACGGCTTTTGTTCGATTTGCGCTTCCGCCGCGTGATTACTGCGTGATTTCACGTCTTTTTGGGGGGCTTTCATATCACAGTCAGTCGCGATCGTCGCATATCCACTATGCCATATGAAAACAACCATGGAAAAGCCATGCGGGGGATACTACAGCTGCGCCGATTGAAAATGCGATCGAGGCTGAAAACACACGATGAATGTCAAGACAGCGAATGCAATAGACAGCTATGTCGGAGCGCGCATCAGAATGCGCCGGCAGTTGCTCGGGATGAGCCAGGAACGGCTTGGCGAGCAGATCGGGGTGACCTTTCAGCAGGTTCAGAAGTACGAGAAGGGCATCAATCGCATCGGCGCCAGCCGGCTGCAGCGGATCGCCGAGGTGCTTCAGACGTCGCCAAGCTTCTTCTTCGAGCAGGAGAATTCCGAGTCGTTGACGCTGCAAGGACTGGATCTATCCGCGAATATGGACCCGGTCGCTGAATTCCTGCGAACGAAAGAGGGATTGGTGCTCAATCGCGCCTTTCTAAAGATCGCCGACAGCAATATCCGCGAAACGGTCATCGCGCTGGTGAAGGCGATGGCGCAGGCGGAAGGCGATGGTCTGACATTGGGGACCTCCAAAGCGGATATCACTCATCCGCTCGGAGAGTAATCAGGCACACCGAGGTGATACCCGCATAGAGCTCAGGCTCGCGTCATTTGGCGAGTTGCGGCTGATCGCCCCAGACGGGCGGTCGGTGGCGCTTCCAGAAAAAGGGCCTACTTGGCAGAAGGAACAATAGCGCGAGGCTTTGCGCGGGCCGGTTTCTGAAATCTGAAAGGCGGCGCAGTCCTGTCACGCGCGTCTTCGTTCAAGAGAACCAAGTTGTCTCCGCTTTGGAGCACGCGTGGGCAAAGGAAGCCGCGAGGACATCCAGATGCCCGAAACAGCCGAAGCAACAGTTACGCAGATGCGTGGGGGACAGGTCAAGGAGCTGGCATCGCTGGCCAGGCTTATGGTGTTTGCCTCCCCCGCAAAGCGCCCACGACGGTTCATTACCCCGGCACGCGGGACTGAACGAACGCTGACGGGTAGGTGCTTTGCCGCAATGGCCCGAACGTATCTTGCAAGCGCTTTCGCACGATGAAGCGGTTGCCCACTATGGCGCGCTTCCGCATCCCATCTTGTCAGCAGACTTTTACGACGTCCAGATCCAGGAGTTTTCCAAGCTTCTCGATGCGCCCGGCAATGTGTCCGACGCCAACTGCGCAATGGTGGGCGGGTCCCTGTGCGTTCCACGCCTCAACAAAGCGCCGGGCTCCAAGTGGAAATCGATAACGGCTGTTGGTGTTGCCGATTTCGAGGATCGGGCCCGCCACAGAGGCGCCTTCGGCGCAGAGCAGCCTGATTTTGCCGGCGTCTTCGACGATAGAGAGCAGCGTCACCGGTCCGTGCTGAACCGACATTTCAACGCTGACGCCGGAGCCGACCTTGCCGTGAAAGATGCTGAGGGGCCGGATCTTCGTACGCCCCTGAGCAATTTTCGTATGCCCCGGCCCGTCATGCCCCATCAGCACGACATCCGCGGCGAAATCCATGGCATAATACTCGGTGAATGAGCCGCCAGCGCCGAAGCTGTCCATGATTTTCATCGCCTGGGCGTTCTTGATCTCATATTCGCCCGCAACCGGCACGCCGCTGGCCGTCAATATCGAACAGCCGACGATGACCGAGGTGATGATATCCTCATATTCGTGGCCGGGCTGGGATTCGTAGTAATAGGCAAGTGAGCCGAGCGATTTCTTGTCGACCAGCTGACGAAGCGCCACGGCTGTCTTGGCCGCACGGGCCAGTTCCTTGGGGTCGCAATCCGGCTGGACATCGAATTCGGCGATGATCGTCGCCAAGCAGGTGGAGACGTCTTCTTCGCTCACATCACGCCGCAACTGCGCCAGTTCGTCGATTTCCAGCACCTCGATATGGGTGCCGAAGGCCGCTGCCTGCGCGGTGAGGTCTGAATAGATATCCAGCATGCCGTTGTAGTAGCGGCCCAAGACGCCGAGCCGGTTATGCGCCATCACATGCGCGACGCGGGCGGCCTCGATCCAGCCGTTGATCTCGTTTTCGACGACGGGATCGCCGGTGAGAACGCCAGTCACCTGGTGAAAGCTGATGCCCGCCCGACGGAAGACATTGGCGATCTCTGGGACGGGGCAGGCAGAGCAATGCGCCAGCCAGTCGCCAGTCATCGCTGTCCGATCGCCGAGGGCATTGAAAGTGGCATAGTCGATGGCTGCGGTCGGCTGCAGATTGAGGATGATCACCGGAACCTTGGCGCGACGGACCACTGGAAGAACCGTCGACGACAACGCATAGGTGGTGATGTAGAGAAAGATGATATCGACATCGGCTTGGCGAAACTGGTGACCGGCCTCGATAGCCTTTTCGGGCGTGTCGATCAGCCCGAGGTTGACGACCTCGACGCCTGGGCGCGCAAGCTTTGCCTCGACGGTATCGACATAGCCGCGCAACCGCGCTTCCAGGCCGTTGAATTGCGACCAATAGGCCTCCAGACCGATACCGAAAAGGCCGGCCTTCAAGGGGCGTTCAGACATTTCTGTTTCTCCGATGGGGTGAGAATGACGTCAGCTCTGCAGGCGCACGCGAAGCTGATCGAGGCCGACGGCCATTAGAAGGACGACGCCTCGAGTCACGTCCTGCCAGAAGGAGGACACGTTCATCAGCGTCAGGCCGTTGTTCAGCGTGCCAAGGATCAAAACGGCAATCAGCGTGCCCCAGACGCTGCCTCGTCCACCAAAGAGGCTGGTGCCACCAAGGATGATGGCGGCGATGATGGTGAGCAGGTGCTGGCCCGCGGCGTTGGGTGCTGCGGCGCCGAGCATTGCTGCAAGGATGATGCCAGCTGCCGCCCCCGAAAGGCCGGAGACGACATAGAGCACCATCTGGGTCCGCTCGACGGGCACGCCAAGCAGGCTGCTTGCTTCCGGATTGCCGCCGCTCGCATAGGCGAAGCGTCCGAACGGTGTCTTCGACAGGATCAGCCAAAGTGCGACGAAGACCAACAGCATCAGGATGATTGGAAACGGGATACCAAAGAGGCGCCCTGACCCGAGCCAGTTGAAAGCCGGAATGAAGAGCGGCTTCGAAAGGCCGCCGGTCAGCACCATGGAGAGACCGGAAAAGATGCTCATTGTGCCGAGCGTGGCGATGAGCGGATTGAGTTTCAGCCGGGTGACGATAAAGCCGTTCAGGACGCCGACCGCGCAGCCGATGATGAGAGCGGTGACGCAGCCCGCCCAGATATTGATTCCCTTGGCATGCATCAGCGCCACGATAACGCCAGCAAGACCGGCGACGGCGGCGACGGACAGATCGAGCCCTCCGCCGATGATCAGCGGCGTGCCCGCGGCTGCCATCAGCCCGATGAAGGCCATATTGGTGCCGATGTTGGACAGGTTGCTCAGCGTCAGGAAATAGGGGGAGAAAACCGAAAAGGCGATCAGCAGCAGGGCGTAGAACACCAGCAAAAGAACGATGCCGGCGGCCGGGCGGCCAAGAAGGTCGCTGAGTGAATTTGCCGACCTCTTCGACGATTCCGACGCTGAGGGAATGGAAGACGAGTTGGTCATGTTTTCTCCAGTTCATTCGTATCGCGGAGGGCTGCCCGCGGCTCGGCTGCCTGCATCAGGTCCGTCGCGGTTGCGTCCTGCCCAAGCTCGGCGACGACCTTGCCATCCTCGAGTACGAGGCAGCGATCTGCGAGCCCCGCCACCTCTTCCGCATCCGAGGAGACGATCAGGATCGCCAGCCCCGCCTCCGCCAGCCGGCGGATTTCCATGTAGATCTCGCGCCGGGCACCAAGATCGACCCCGCGTGTCGGCTCTTCGAGGATCAGAACATCCGGGTTTCCGAGCAGCCAACGCGCAAGGCAGATCTTTTGCTGATTGCCGCCGGACAGAAGGCGGATCTCTTGGTCCGGACCTGAGGTCTTGACCCGCAGGGTTTTGATCCATTCACGGGTGCTGTCGTCTTCCCGCTTTTGGTCGACAACGCCGGATAGCGTGAACAGTCCGAGGTAAGGCAGTGTCGTGTTGGTTCGCACCGACAAATTGCCAATCAGGCCCTGGCGCTTTCGCTCCGCGGCCACGAACCCGATGCCGCTACGCACTCTCTTTCGCGGCCCAGAGAGACCAATGTCCACATCGTTCAGCAGAATGGCCTCGGCATGGGCGGCAGGCTCGGCGCCATAGATTGCCCGGCCTATCTTCTCGGCGCCGGAGCCGATAAGGCCAAAGACGCCGAAAACCTCACCGCGTCGCACGGTCAATGCCACGCCGTCGAGCCATCCAGGAAGTGACAGTCCATCGACCGACAGGACGGTCTTTGCGCCCTGAAGCACTTTCGATTTTACGGGGTAGAGGTCGCCGAGTTCGCTGCCGAGCATCGCCGTCAGAATTGCGTCGCGACTGGTGTCACGGGTTTCGAACTGACCTCGGACCTCGCCGTCACGCAAGACAACAATACGGTCGCTTAGCCGGAAGACCTCGTCCAGATAATGCGAAATATAGATGATGGTGACGCCTTGGGCTTTCAGGGCCTCGATGACATCGAACAGATTGTCGGCATCTGCCTCACTCAGCGACGCCGTCGGCTCGTCCATGATCAGGATCCGCGCCTTGCCGGCCAGCGCGCGGGCGATTTCGACAATGCGCTGTTCGGACAATGGCAGCGAGCCCATGCGCCGGCCGGGCTCGATATGGTCGAGCCGCAATCGCTTCAGGAGCGCCCGCGCCTGTGCGTCGACGGCCACCTGATCGATCATCGGAATACCCAAAAAGCGGCGCTTCGGCATGGAGCCAAGCGCGATGTTTTCGGCGACCGAAAGGTCCGGATGTACGGAAAGCTCCTGTGGCATCAGCCGGATGCCGGCCGCAACGGCATCCCGAGGCGTGGAGATATTCCTGGGCGTGTCGTCAATTCTAATCTGTCCGGTGTCCAGCGTGTAGACACCGGAGAGGATTTTCATGAGCGTAGACTTACCTGCGCCATTGGCGCCAAGAAGCGCCACGATCTCACCCGCATCGGCAGAAAGCGACACGTTCTTCAGTACCGTCACGCCGGCAAATGCTTTGCTGACATTGGCGATCTGGAGCCGCCGATTGCGGCTCCCTTCGGTGCTATGGACGGTCATGTCACGCTCCCTGACGCAGTCTCGCTCATTGCTGAGGGAGAATGGCCTCATAGCCCTTCAGCCAATCCTGCTTCTTCAGGTCTGCGAGGTAGGTTGAAAATTCCGCTTCCGGAAACACGTATCCATCCGCCTCGCCGGCGCAGGCAAACTCCTTGTAGAACTTGCAGATATTGGCCTTGGTGACCATTTGGTGCGTCACGAAGGTCGCCTCCGGAACCGGCTTTCCGGCAAGTGCGGAGAGCGCGATTGGAATTAGATAATTGCCGTAGCTGCCGGGGAATGAACCGGTCGCAGCAACCAGGTTCGGATCGGTGGCGAGCGCCTCAGCCTCATCTGCCCCATTGCCAACCGCAATTGCCTGATCGACGCGACCGGCAGCCCGCACGGCCTGCAGCATCCCCATCGTTGCCTGATCGTTGATGGCAATGATGAGGATCGGCGCGCCGGGCGGAATGCGACCGATGACATTGTTCATCTGCGCAAAAGATTCCTGCAGCGTGTTCTTGGTATCGATCTCGATGATATGATCGGCGGGGAAATCCTTGGTCAGCGCCATAAAGCCGGCCCGCTGCCCATCCGTGCGCATGCGCGGGATGACGCCCGACTGCGGTAAAGCGCCGATGACCAGATAACCGGTCTTCACGACATCGGCGCCGAATTTCTTTGCAGCCGCCGTTGCGAGATAGGACCCACCCATGAAGCCAGATTTCGGGTTGTTGACCCCGAAGAAGCTCGCGCCCGGCATCGGGATGTCGATCGCAGTGACCTTTGTGCCATCCGGTTTGAACACATCCATCACCGTCTGCCCGAAATTGGCGTCCGTCTGAAATTCGATGACGTAGTCAACCTTGCGCTCTGCAAAGGATTTGGCATTGGCGAGCGCAGTCGGCCCGTCGAGGCGGTTATCCGCAATCACGAGGTCGACGCCGGCAGCATCGGCATTTTCCTGGATCCCCTTTTCGACGAGCACGCCGAAGGCGATGTCGCGCTGCAGGTTCGCGAATCCGATACTGTAACTCTTTCCGTTTCTCGGTGGCGTTGCCTTGGTCGCATCGACCACCATCGCCTTCAGATTTTCGGTCGATAGCATCTTGCCGTCGAACTTCGCCGGATCGAACCCGTGAAAGTCCTCGGCATAAGAAGCGGAAGCCGCAAGGCACGCGGCAACCACCAGCAGTGTGGCTTGATTTTTCATGTCTTTCTCCTCCCGGCCACTGCCCTCCCCGGCAGCGGCGGCCCGCTGATGATCTCAGCAAATATTTTGCAGCGTCATTCTAAAACTGACCTTGCATAGTGACGTTAACACTAGGAATTTTCGTTGACACGTCGGCAATTTCCGCAAAAGTGATCTTTTGCATGCAAAATATGATCCTCAGACTTGGCCGCCGTCATGCAAAGTTACTTCGTCTACATGCCCGACAATCGCCTCTGCGCCGCATGGGGCTGTACGGCCATCTCCACCGGGTATACAGAGATCGGATCGAATTCCGACTACCCGCCGAGCCGTCATCCCAACGACCACCATTTCAGCTGGTCGCGTGGCCGGATCCTGAGCGCCTATCAGATCGTCCAGATCAGCGCCGGCAGCGGCCGGCTGGAATTCGGACCATCGCGTCGGCAAGTTGCCATCGCCGGCGGCTCGATTTTCCTGCTTTTTCCCGGCGTATGGCACCGTTTTGCGCCAGATCGTCGGGCCGGTTGGGTTGAGCACTGGATCGAATGCCGGGGGAGCGCCTTCGATTTTGCCTGCGATGCAGGTCTGTTGCGCCCTGAGCAGCCTGTCCACGCCAGCAGCTCCGAAATTGCCGATGTATTCGCGTCAATTCACGCGTTGGCGCAGGACGATTGCCTGCGCAATCAGCCGCTGCTGTCGACCCTTGGACTTCAGCTGCTCGCCCTTTTATGCCGCCCAGCCGATCTCAATAGCAACGCTGCCGACAGGCTCGTTGATCGTGCACGGATGATTCTCATGGAACGCTGCGGCCAGCCTCTGTCCGTTGAGCAGCTTGCCGACGAACTTGGCGTCAGCTATCCCTATTTCCGGCGTCTTTTTCGCGAGCAGACTGGCATGTCGGCCAAGCAGTATCAGATGAGGGTACGCCTCCAGCGGGCCATCGACCTTCTGGTGAACACAGACAAATCGATCAAGGAGATCGCCGGTCTCCTGGGTTTTCACTCGGCGTTCCATTTTTCGACCCAGTTCCGGCAACTGATCGGCTCGAGCCCAACAGATTTCAGGGCGGCTAAACGCTCGTAACGTAGGCCTTGTCGAGACTGATCTTATGCTCCTTGGCGTCGAATCGACCGGCGGGGTCCGTATCCGCAGGCGCGGTTGCATGCGGAGTGGGATGCCCAATTCTGCGCTCGTCAACGCCTTGCATTTCGAACCGGAGTGTCTCGCATGCTGGGAAGGTTGCTGCATGGATATCAATTGCCTGGCGCCAATTTGTCGGAGATCGAGGCATGTGAGACTTCGCTCTTGATCATCTTGCCGGAAGACTACAAGGCGTTTTTGCGCATCTCGAATGGATTCAACGATGAAGTCGGTCAAGGATATCTCGTTCTGTGGAGTGTCGCGGAACTTGCCAAGGCCGACGGTTATCAACTCCTCGAGTTTCAGGTCGACCGGTTCTTGATTGGTTCGAATAGCGGCCCGACCGCTTATGGGATAATCAGCGGAAGTTACATCTCCATTCCGTTTGTCTTTGCCGGCGCGTGGTCGGAAGAGGTCCGCGTGCTAGGACGAACATTCGATGAGTTCATCGAAGCCGTTGAGGCGGGCGAAGGCTCGTAGCGATCGGCACCTCCTTATGATGCGATGACTGACGGCATCGGCGCCGGTATTGGATCAGCGTGTCCTCCGAGACCAGCAGTAGCTGTGCGGGATATCGCTCTCGAGCGAACTGCCGGCCCGGTGCCAGGGGCAGCCGAGTCCGGCAGGCTGAGTGACGAGGTTGGGGACGGCTGCACTCGATCTTAATCTGCGTCGGGAAGAGGCTTGATACAAAAAAAGCCTGCCGCGGGAGGAGGTGCGGCAGGCTTTTTGAAGATCGAACAGCGACTGGGAGGAGGAGTGCCGCTGTTTTTACAGACGTCCCATGGGAGGAGAAGTGGGCCGGCTGAAAGCGAAGCTTTGCGGGAGGAGGTGCATTGCTTCGACAGATACAATCATACACAGGCCCCGGACGATGCAAATGTCTTATGTTGCACCGCAGCCATGCGTAAGGCGCAAACCGCAAGAATCCAATACGACCGGAGCTCCATACGTCGCCGGGCACGGCCCTCGACGCAAAAATGCCCGCCTTAGGAGCGGGCATCAACCGATGTGGATTCAAGTCGTGCTGGGCGGTTAGCGCGCGATCGAGGCGCGGGCAACGCTGCGAATGTCTGCCCGATCGATGCCGAGGTCCTGCAGTTCACGGCTGGACATGCGTCCGAGTTCGGTGACCGTCTGACGGAACTTGCGCCAGTTGTTGAAAGAGCGTGCTACGTTCATGATGATCCCCTTTCATGAGGGCTGTCTGACGTCAGCAACCTTGGTTGGTTCCGGCGCCGTTTCGATGATGGAGATATAGGCGCTTCAATCGGTTTAAAACAGCCACAATCTCTCATCTCAGCTATGCGGTGAGCGCATGATGTGCTTCTTTTTCGCGCAAAGACTCCCTTTTTCAAACCGCGGACGAATAGCAAGTGGGACCTCACCTCCGTGGCTTGCGCCACGGAGGTGAGGTCGATGCTACAAACGGCTTGGATAATAATGGGAGAAATTGCCAGCGAGCTGTGCCTTAGTATCAAACTCTTCGGCGTACAGGCCGAGATGGTTGGCATAGTTCAGAATTGACTCAAAGACCTTGCGGGCTCTCTTGGTGTCGCCTGCTCGTGCAAGACGCTCGGCATACCAGAACGAGCAGGCTGAAAAGGCGCCCTCCTCCCCCTCAAGGCCGTCGTTACTGCGATACCGGTGCTCGACGCCGTCGTCCGCCAGTTGGTCGCCGATCGCCTTCAAGGTCGACAGCCACCTCCGATCCGTGGCCCTGACAAACCTCACAAGCGGCATGAGCAGCAGCGACGCGTCGTAGCATGTCGCCGCTCTTGGTCTGCACAAAGTGCCCCTTCTCCTCGTTCCAGAAATTTTTCCAAATGTCTCCGTAAATGTCGTTCCTGATGTCATGCGCCCTTGGAAAAGGGCGCTGCGAGGGATCGCCTGGTCGCGAGGCGAATTCCCCGATCGACCGCCACCCAGCACATCCAGCTTGGAGGGTCATCATCTGCGATCACAGCGCCGTCTTCAGATTCCACTGGGATCTGTCTCGTCGCGTATTCGAACCGAGGAGCGCATGACATACGCACTTTCAAACTCCCGCGCGTCGCACGAAAGCGCTGGACGATCATGCTCGAGCCGCCGCTACGTCTGTTCTTCACTTACATAAAGTCAGTGAGTTCGTCGCTTGCCATTCAACGTGTGAGCAATACCTTTGTATCCGGAAGGTACTGTTGCGTCACGCGGGCATCTGCAAGCTCCGGAGCAAGCTGAAACATGCCACCACGCTCCGGTTCGAGCAGCGCCGCAAAAATCGTCGGACTGTCGAAATCGGGCCAGCACAGAAAGTCTATCGTGCCATCGGTAGCGACAAGCGCGATCGCCGATGACGCCGTGGTTCTCTATCGCGCGCGGAACGACGGCTGCGTCCAGCTGGCTATGTTCGGCGGCAACTATATTCTCGATCAAATCGCCACTTGCATCCATGCTGCGTTCCTCTTGGGCTGAGCTTCGGATGAAAAGTCCGCAGGGAGCTCCCCCACTTCACGGACTTGCCGCTTTGGTTCGAAACGGCAATGGCGAATGAGGTCGCCGGAACCTACTGGGCCGACCAATTGCGTCTGGATCGTTCGTCGCCGATGCTGCGCCCACAATTCCTTCAACGCTGTCACCGTCAATCATAACAATGACGATCCGCCACCCGTTATCCCCACCGCGCCGCATGATGTGAGAGATAATGTTGATGCACAACACATTGAAATTATGGTAAACACCTCGTTAACTAGAAGCTATATCTCAGATTACTTCCGCCATTGCATTGCCTTCTCTTCCGTGTCGCTGGGATCCCACCGACGCTCGTCAGGATTGACGAGTGATTATTTGCCAGGAAACCAGCCTTGACGCATGAAAGGTCGACTAAATTCCAAGGCTTTCGGACCCCTTGATGGAAGCCACCGGGCCTAATGAGACCGATGGGCCGCTGAACGATAGAGTTGACAGAGACAACCACCGCTCTCATCCCCAAAGCCCATTCGATCCTGACGCCGGCCGCGACAGTGGAGGAAATCGCTCCGCCAAAGTGAACCTCATCCGGGCAGGCATTTTCGGCCGAAGCAGACACCCGCCTCCCCTCCCCTCAGCTGGCCTGCCTCGCCGTCGGCCCATTCGCCCGCGCGAGCGCCATCAGCATCGGTCCGATTGCAAACTCGCCTCTTTCGGTCCTTCGGGTCAGATCTCTGAGATAACCGCCGGGTGAGTTGATGTGCCCTCCCCTCTCCAGGATGCAGGCGATCACGGTGGCGGCGTTTTCCGGCCCCATGCCCGAGCAGGCTTCCTCATAGGCCGAGGGACTGACGCCGAGCATCGAGCGCACGACGACGGCAGCCGACATCAGGTCTCGCCAATTGCCGATGCTTCCGCCGGGCCCATAGTCGAGAATACTGGGGCAGGCTTGGAGGACGAGGCCGAGCGGGAAGGATTTCAGGCCTGGTCCGGCGCCCGGATCGGCCGCGCCTCCCGCCCTGTTGCTCATCCCGACGGAAGGCTTTTGCTGTTTCAATCTTTGCTCCTCCAGCGGCCCGGCGTTCGGGTTGTTATCGGCCGCTGCCTTTTCGCCCTGCTTCGTTTCGAAGCTTGGTTCAAGTTCATAAATGGAGTCGGGTTTTGAATTCTGTTTGTGATGCTCAATTTGAGACTCATTGGCGTCTATTTTTTGTGTTTTTATCCGTCTTTCCAGCATGTTGACGATCTCTGCGCGCAGCAGCCCCATCTCATCGAGCAGCGGTACCAGATCTTCGGCTGTCGCCACGCGTGGAATCCGGGCGAGAAGCGTTCGAAACATCGCCGAAATGCCTTCCCAATCACCGGAAACCCCTTCTTCGAGTGCCGTCATGATCAATTTGGAAATGTCACGCCGGCATAGCGTCAGGCGTTCCCTGGTCACTCGCAACAGCTCCCGGTCGGTTACGGTCCGGGCGGCCAGGCTTTCGATCTCGGCAGCACGTGCCAGAAGCGGTGCGACACTGAAGCCGAAGGCCTCGCCGACGGCCCCTGCCCTGTCGCGGCGCGCATAGCGCTTTCCATTCGGGCTGTCCTTGCGCAGGATCAGGCCGGCCTCGACCAGGACGGCAAGATGCCGCCTGAGGGTTGCCGGCGTCATGCCGCGGGCGCGCAACGAAAGCTGCGCATTCGACGGGAAGACAATCAGTCCCTTTTCCTCGGAGATTTCGTCGTCAGGGTAGAAGGTCAGAAGCGCGTCGAGCACCGTCAACGCCCGATCGGTGACGCCAAGCGCCGGCCGTGCTTCGCAGATCGCCCTGAACAGCTTCCATTTGCTGCGTTTCATTCCCGGCTCGATGGTCTCGGCCAGTTGCTGGCTTGCCAGCATGCCAAGCGACATCGGCCGCCGCCCAAAGGGCGTCGTCACATATCCACTCTCCATTTGCCTTCACCTCAGTTTAGGCAAAAGAATTCTGCTCACCAAAAACGGCGCCAAGACTCTTGACTGTGATTCGTGGAAATGCGATTCTCGATCTGCTAGGAATACGAGGAAGGCTTCCACGACGGCGTCGTTGGGGGCCTTTTTCTTTTGCGGTCTACTCTCCTTGTTGAACGTTTCGGCCTCGATAAGCCTTGTAGAGATCCGTCAGGTTCTCGGAGAGGAAATCTCCAAACCCAACCGCATCCTTGGCCTTCAACGCCAGTGTAAAAGTTCGTCCGTCGCTCCGTAGATCGGCGGCGACGGACCTATCTTCAGAAATCCATTTGCTCGCACGAACTTGTTTCGATGGACCTGATCGGCCGGATGCCTTGATATGCGTCAGCATGACGTTAAACCGATCGTCGCCTGTCTTCGCGTTGAATTCCTCGGTTCCGAGGAAAGCACGTGCCCTCTCCAAATTCGAGGGGCGCTCCAACAGGGTCTTCAGCTCATACCACCGGTCACGTCCAATGCCCTTGGCTGCTCCGACCGCATCCAGCAATTCGCGAGGCATGCTCGCCACCGCCAGCATCTTCGAAAGGGTCGCCCTGTCCACGGAGAGTGCTGAGAGAATAATTGCGTTGTCACCATCGAAGTGAAGCCGCGCGATTTCACTCGCGAACATTGCCTTCTCAAAAAATGACAGATTGGCGCGCGCCGAATTCTCTTGCCCCTGCGCGACTAGATGATCGCTATCTTTTAGGTCTTTGACGACTGCACGTACGTTTCTTCCGAGCGCCCTTGCCGCTCGAAGACGTCGATGCCCGAACACCACCATATAGCGCTCGGAATCCTTGGGGTGAGGCCTCACCAGGATCGGGCTGTCCTGCCCTCGCTCCCGAATTGCCGAAAGCAATTCGTTAAACTCCTGTTCGTCTTCCTCAATGCGATCGCGCACGAATGATGCATCGACTAGATCCGGGTCCAATTCGATGACAGTCTCGCCCTCCAGCAGCTTGTCTGCACGGGCCGCCATCTCATCGATGGAATTCAGGATCGACTTAGAAGCGCCCCGGATGGTGTAATCAAACACCGCCCGGTTGTTGTCGGCCGGCGAGTCGCTCATCACATTCGCGAATGGGTTTTTCCGAGCCATATCGCTATCCTCGAAGCCTCGTTATCGGTTTGTTTCGGTTGCAAAATCTTGTAGTTTTGACGGCGGTCAACATCGTTAGAGCCTCCCCCAAGCCCTATGGATCAATCCTTGGATCTCGAAATTGACGGCATCCATGCATTCGATCGCGCGGTCGTAGGTTTCTCGCGTGAAATTTGAGCGATCGAGCTCGTAGAGGGTGCGTTTCGTCAAGCCGGCATCGGAGATCGCAGTTGTCTTCACCATCGGGCTCTTGAGGATTTCCTCAGCGAACATCGATTGCATGAAGCCCAGCATCTGCACCTGTGGAACATCGGTAGGCTCAAATCTGGTGATCAGGTAACGGAGCCAGTCCATACGCACATTGGCGCCCGCCTTTTTGATTGTCTTGGTGATATTGCCGAGCATGAGCAGGAACTGCGACATCGACATCAGGTCCAACATTTGCGGATGGACTGTAATCAAGACGGAGGTCGCCGCGGTGAGCGCGGTTAAGGTGAGATATCCCAGTTGCGGAGGGCAATCGACCACCACAACGTCGTAGCGGCTGTCAACTTCCTCGAGCGACTTACCGAGACGTGTGAAGAAGCGCTTCCCATCGGCGCCAGTCTGCATCGCAAGAGGCGTGTCGTATTCATATTCCTGCAATTCTAAATTCGCCGGGACAATATCGAGACCAGGGAAATTGGTCGGCAGAATGACGTCGGCAATCGACTTGCGCTCGTCGTCATAGCGTATCGCATCGTAGAGCGAGGGATTTCGATCAAGCTCCGGCTGGAAACCGTGCAGAGCCGAGAGCGACGCCTGTGGGTCAAGATCAATTGCAAGCACACGGTGTCCGGTAAGCGCCAAGTGCTGCGCAAGGTGAGCCGTGGTGGTCGTCTTGCCAGAGCCTCCCTTGAAGTTGACGACCGCAATTACCTGCAATTTATCGCCCGGCTTGCGGTGAGGAACATATTTCTTAGCTTCCGACTTACCCGTCCTGTCGAGAAAAAAACGCAGCTCCAACATCTGCTCGGCAGTATAATATCTGCGATTTCCCGACATTGTGATTGGCTTCGGGCCCTTGCCGTCGAGATAGAGGCGCTTCAAGTTGCTCGGGGTGACGCCAAGATAGTGTGCGACCTCCGCGAGCGAGAACTGGCGCAGGTTCTTTTTCGCGTTCGGGGGAAAATTCTCCAGACGCAGCTGATCGAGCTTGCGCGAAATTTCCGCACCTTGCATCAGAATCTTGTCGTCAAACTCAAACGACGGTAGCGGGCTAAACGCGTTCAT